>JANOGL010000073.1:0-2136 GCA_031405985.1 Acidobacteriota bacterium
CTTTTTCACGCCGCGAAGCGTCATGCATGTGTGTTCAGCCTCAACGACGACCATCACGCCGATCGGCTCAAGATTGTCGAAAAGCGTCTGCGCGATCTGCTGCGTAAGACGTTCCTGAACTTGAAGTCGCTGCGAAAAAGTTTCGGCGATGCGCGCCAATTTCGATAAACCGATGATGCGGCCGTTTTTTTGAATATATGCGATGTGGCATTTACCAACGAAAGGCGCGAGGTGGTGTTCGCACACCGAGGCGATCGAAATGTCCTTGACGATCACCATCTCGTCGTGACTGTCGCCCGGAAGGGGCACGATGTGCTCGCTGGCATCGATCCACATTCCGGCGGTTAGCTCGGCGTAGAAATCAGCGACGCGCTCAGGCGTTTTCTTCAAACCGTCGCGCGTCGGATCTTCGCCGATGCCCTCAAGCACCAGCCTCACACCGTCGGCGATCTTCTTCAAATCGATCTTTTTCTTGAGCGTTTTAACCATCTGTCAGATTGCGTTGAAGTTAGAGTTTAGCGTGTCCGTAGCCCGCGTGTAAACAAGGGCTACCGTTGCGTAAATTCTCCGGTAGCCCTAACTCAGCTGCGCCCAACGGACACAGAGCCTCTTTGCCAAACGCGAGACCAGAAGACTATAATTACCGTTTATTTTAGGGCTAATGACAATCATCGAGATACAAACCGCATTGGTTCAGGCTGTCGAAACGGCTTCGGGTAAGCACTTCGGCGTCGTGCCGGACACGATCGCGACCGAGACGCCGCCTAGGACAGAACTCGGCGACGTCGCGTTTCCCGTCGCCTTCGAGCTCGCAAAAAAGATCAAGCAATCGACCAGCGAAAAGAAGAATCCTCGCGAAATTGCCGACGTTTTGAAGAACGAACTCGAGTCCCTCGCTTTTGTCTCACGGGTCGAGGTCGCCGGCGCCGGTTATTTAAATGTATTTCTTGGTCGTGCACAGTTTTTGAGCGCGAACTCTGCCGCCGACCCGCTTCCGCAGGCTGCTTTGTCCGCGTCATCCGACGCAATAAAAGTGTGCGTCGAACACACTTCGGTCAATCCGAACAAAGCCGCGCATATCGGCCACGTGCGAAATTCAGTGCTGGGAGACACATTTCAGCGATTTCTAAAAGCGACCGGCAGGCGCGTCGAGGTCCAAAATTACATCGACAACACGGGCGTTCAGGTCGCCGATGTGGTCGTCGGCTTTATGTACCTCGAACACAAAGATCTTGCGACTATAAAGGCCCTTGATGCGGAACTCATCGCTGCGGGAAAGAGTTTTGATTATTACTGTTGGGATCTTTATGCAAAGGTCGGCAAAGAGTATCAGACAAACGATGACCTGAAAGAAAAACGGGCCGAGGTACTGCATTTAATCGAAGAAGGCGGCAACGCGACTGCCGAACTCGCGGATTACATAGCGACACGCAACGTCGAGTGTATTCTCGCCACGATGGAGCGACTCTCGATCCGCTACGATCTGCTGCCGCGCGAATCCGAGATTCTTCACCTACATTTTTGGGACAAGGCATTTGAAGAAATGAAGCGTCTCGGCGTTATCCATTTCGAATCCGACGGCGCGCACAAAGGTTGTTGGGTGATGCCGTTCGAATCGCACGCGGGCAGCGACGAGCACGAAGCCGACAAAATTCTTGTCCGCTCAAACGGCACCGTGACATACACCGGCAAAGATATCGCTTATCAAATGTGGAAGCTCGGCATTCTCGGTCTCGATTTTAATTATCGCCTATTTCACACTTACGTCGACGGCCACGAAGTTTGGATAACGACCGGACGGAACGCGGACACCCCTGTCCGCAAAAACCCGTTTGGCGGCGGCGAAACTATCTATAACGTAATCGACACGCGTCAATCTTATACACAAGACGTTGTAAAAAAGGGCGTTGCAGCGATTTCGCCGGAACGCGGTGAGCAAGCGAGCGTTCACCTCGCTTACGAAATGGTCGCGCTTTCGCCGGCGGCAGCGGAAGAACTCGGTTTCAAGCTTTCTGACGAAGATCGCAGTAAAACATTCATCGAAATGAGCGGCCGCAAAGGCCTCGGAGTTAAGGCCGATGATCTGATCGACCGTCTTGAGGCCAATGCTCTTGCCGAAGTCGAATCGCGACATCC
>JANOGL010000074.1:0-4136 GCA_031405985.1 Acidobacteriota bacterium
TTTTCCATCGCCCACGCGAGGTTTTGCGGAGCGATGCGATACATCGTCGCGCACATACAGAGATCGGGTGCGAGCAGGTGGATTTTTTTGTCGGGGAAACGCTGTGCGAGACGGCTGACGAGATTGACCTCGGTGCCGATCGCCCATTTTGAGCCGCTCGGAGACTCTTCGACGGTTTTGATGATGTAGCTCGTCGAACCATCGAGATCGCTCTTTTCGACGACCTCGCGTGTACATTCGGGGTGGACGATCACCTGCACGTCGGGAACTTGTTCGCGAATTTTATCGACGTGCCAGTCTTTAAATCGCCCGTGCACAGAGCAATGTCCACGCCATAATATTAGTTTCGCGTTGTGCAGATCTTCTTCCGTGTTGCCGCCGAGATCCTCGTGCGGATTCCACAAAACCATTTTGTCGAGCGGTATGCCAAACTTCGCGCCCGTGTTGCGACCGAGATGCTGATCTGGGAAGAAAAACATCTTGTCGAACTCTTTTAAGTAAATATCAAACAGCGGCACCGCGTTTGACGATGTGCAGACGACGCCCTCGTGACGGCCGCAAAACGCCTTGATCGCTGCTGACGAATTCATGTAAGTAATAGGCGCGACCTTTTGGTCCAAAACACCGATGTCACGAAGCTGCTCCCATGCGTCCTCAACCTGATCGATGGTCGCCATATCGGCCATTGAGCAACCCGCGCCGAGATCGGGCAAGATCACGCGCTGCTCAGGCTTACCCAAAATGTCAGCCGACTCGGCCATGAAATGCACGCCGCAAAAGACGATTGTATCTGCCTCGGTCTGCGATGCCATCACCGAGAGTTGATAGCTGTCGCCAAAGAGATCGGCGTGGCGAATCACGTCATCGCGCTGATAATGATGACCAAGAATAATAACTCTCGCGCCCGATTCGCGACGCGCTTCTTCTATGCGAGTTGCAACCTCAGCGTCCGACATAACGAGGTAATCTTCGAGAACGCGAGTTTGTTCCAAAACAGCTGTCATGCCAATCATTATAAACCTGCGCGTGAGTGAAGCGAAGGTGGAACACAACTGTAAACCAGTGTTAAAGATTTCATACTTATTACGCAATACACACCCGTTCACACTCGCGTTTCCGCCAAACGGCTGAGAATTAACACTAATTTAACTTGCCATTCACCTCGCGTTAACACAACGAAAATAGTCTGTCTCTTGCAGCTAATAATTTAAGTTGAAAAACATTGCACACGTGCAAGGAGTAAATATGAAATCGCATATTCTGGCTATAGGACTATTTTTGTTTGTAACACTGGCGGGCGCACCCGCAATTTTCGCACAGGCGACGGGCGGACTGAGCGGCGTGGTTGCCGATCCGAACGGAGCATTGGTTCAAGGCGCGAACGTAACGGTAAAAAACACCGCGACGAACCTAACCCGCAACGCCGTCACCAACGACGACGGCCGCTGGACGATAACAATTTTACCGGTCGGAACTTATTCGGTGAGTTACGAGAAAGAGGGTTTTAAGAAAGCGCAGAGTGCGGCCGTCAATGTCGAGGCGTCTGTCACACGGTCGATCGATGTGACGCTCGAAGTCGGTGTGTCGGATGTCTTTGTCGATGTGACGAGCGATCAGGCACTCGTTCAGGCCGAGACTGCGGCCGTGACGCGGCAGATCACCGGCGACCAGCTTACACGAACGCCTACATCGACACGCAGTTTTACCGGAATACTAGCGTCCGAGTCAGGCGTATCAAGTGAACTCTCGGCTGTCGGTGTGAACGGAACGGGCAATCTTTCGCCGTCAGTCAACGGCACACGAACAACCTCGACGAGCCTTTTCTTTAACGGCGTCGACGCGACGAACATCACCAGCAACGAGGGCTCGCTGAGCGACAACATCTCGCCCGCACCCGAAACGCTGCAGGAGGTCAAGCTGCAAACCTCACTCTACGATGCCTCGACGGGGCGCTCGGGCGGCGGCAACTTTCAGCTCGTTACAAAACAAGGCGGAAACGGATTTAACGGCACGGTTTATTACTACTTGCAGAACAAAGCGTTCAACTCAAACGAGTTTTTCTTGTCGCAGAGCGGCAACGAAAAGCCGCGTGCGGACCGCACTGAGACTGGTTTTACGCTCGGCGGGCCTATAAAGAAGGACAAGATATTTTTCTTTGGCGGATATCAATACACCGACGCTAACACCGGCCTCGTCCCGACGGCTCGAACGCGAACCGTTTTGCCGCTCGCAATGACCGTGCTCGGCGCAGATCGCTCAAAAGCTGCAATCGCCGCAGCGTTCAACCAATTCAACGGCTGCACCGTCGGCACGACTTGTCTGCTCGCATCCGATGTCAGCGACGTGGCTTTTAAGATCTTCAATCTTCGAAACCCGGTGACGGGCGGTTTTTATTTGCCGTCGATAACAAATTTTCGCAATCTCGGAATCGTCGATCAGACAGGCACGGGAAGTTTTCAGTACGGCATGTTTCCGACTGTCACGAGCCGCACGCTGCAACGCAACAATCCGCTCGTCGAGGTTGTCAGCGTTCAGCCGTCGCTCTTTAAGCAGCATCAATTTACGACGCGGCTCGACGGACAACTCGGCCGTAATAACACATTGAGCGGAACATTCTTTTACTCAAATTTTCCGGGTCTCGACTCGTTCCCCGACCCGAACAGTCTCGCTTCTCCCACCACGCTTCAACGTAACGACCGCAACCGGACGCTATCGATCGGCGACACGCACATCTTCTCGCCAAACTTAATTAACGAGGTGCGATTCGGTTACTTTTCACTCAATAATACACGCTCGCTGACCGAGGAATTTTCGACCGGCGATTTTACGAATGCTGCGATCGGCGTGACAAATCCGGCGAGCCTCTTTGACTCGAGCGTCGCTACGACGCGGCTCGGTCATTACATCGGCCGCAACAACATGGCGAACTTTTCGTTCGGCGGCCCGAACGACTCGTTCAACCGCCGCAAGCAGGTCACGTTCAGCATCGGCGACAACGTGAACTGGATCACCGGCCGACACAACATCAAATTCGGCGGCGAATACAAACGCCATCAATTCCAAACAAACCTGCCTGAAGAGCAGGCGACCGAATTTGAAAAGTTTGACTCGTTCACGCAGCTCCTGACGGGCAACGCGACCGAGGCCGACACGCAATACGGACTCACGGACAAGGATTTTCGTTTTCAAGATTACGGATTTTACATCACCGACGATTTCAAGCTCAGTCGCAAATTGAGTTTGAATCTCGGTCTGCGTTACGAATTGTTTTTGTGGCCGACTGAGAAAAACGGTCGCATCGGCAACTTCGACCTCGAACCGTTCCTGCCGTGCTTTGCGGCAACCGGCGGCAGCAATGCGTTGTGCGACAATCCGACGCCGGGATTTTTGATACCTAACAACGCGTCGGCAACCGGCGTCGCAATTGTGGACAGCGCTGTCGCCGTCACCAACCGGGCGAACAATAAACACACGCTAAAGGGTCAAGACACGAACAACTTCGCTCCCCGCGTAGGTTTGGCATATGCCTTTAGCGACAAACTCGTCGTTCGCGGTGGCTATGGTTTGTTTTATGATCGTCCGTCGGCGGCGTTCATAAACACTGTGTTCTCGAATTATCCGTTCCTACGCGAAGTTGAGATCACCGTGCCGAGCGGCAACGTCGCGATTGCCTCAGCGTTTTCGGGCGTCGCGACAAACATTCCGCTCAATCAATGGCTTCCATTCAGAATTGTCAGAGCCGCTGGTGCAACCGGCGCGTATCAAATACGCGACAACACGCCGGTGTTTGTCGATTCGCGTGGCACGCCGCAAGGAGCCGGCTGCGTTCCGACGACTGGCGTTGGCTGCACACGCGGCAGCATCGCCGAGACGTTCGAGTTTCGCGCCGTCGATCGCAATCTAAAAACCCCGTTCATCCAGCAGTGGAATGTCGGCGTGCAATACGAGATCGTGAAAAACCTGCTCTTCGAGGCACGTTACGTTGGCACGATGGGCAAAAATCTGCTCGTCGCGACCGCGCTCAATCAGGGCTTCGATCTCAACGATCCGAACACGCCCGATCACATCTTCGAGCGGTTCAATCAGGCGTACGTCGCCGCCGGAGCGCCGAATGGAGCGCTCAATGCCGGCTCGAC
>JANOGL010000087.1:0-1777 GCA_031405985.1 Acidobacteriota bacterium
CGCGGGCAACTTCCTTTGCGCGGCAAACGAGCTGTCGGCGAACGGCTTTGGCACGGTCGTCGATATCGACACAAAAGGAACGTTCAACGTCTGTCGAGCTGCATTCGAGACCTTAAAAGAGTCGAAAGGCCAGATCATCAACATCTCCGCGACGCTGCATTATCTCGCAACGCCGATGCAGATACATGTCTCGGCGGCAAAGGCCGGTGTCGATGCGATCACTCGAAATCTGTCGGTCGAATGGGGACGCCACGGCATTCGCGTCAACGGCATCGCACCCGGACCGATCGAGGACACCGAAGGAATGAAGCGCCTGTTGATGCCCGAATTAAAAGAAAAATTGACTCGCAAGATTCCGCTTCAGCGTTTTGGACGCATCGCCGACATCGAGAACGCTGCCCTGTTTCTCGCGTCCGACGCGGCGAGTTACATCAATGGCGTGACGCTCGTAGTCGACGGCGGGCAATGGCTACTGGGAACAAGCCTCGCCTAGTTATTTATCATCTGACATCCGTTCGGTCATCTCTTCGTCCGTTCGCTTGATCTCTCGTTTATCAAGCACGGCGCGCAAGATCAGCATCTTTGCCAGCACGCGGGTTTCGGTGCGGTCAAAGACATTTGTGAGGTTGCGTGTTTTTGTAAAATCGGCTCGCGCCAAAGTTTTCAGCGGACCGGCGGCCATGCCGAGTTCGCGTGTCATTCCGCGTATCATCTCGCCGCCGAACATGCCGACCTGAAACTCGCCTTCGTCGATCATTTCGGCGTTTACATCGACGAACTCGGCGACTTTTATAAACGCGGAGATCGTCTCGTTGGCACGAAGGAACGTGTTTTCGAGTATTGGAAACGCCTTGTCCGGATTTGCCTCGGCGTAACCGCTCGCAAGCATCCAGCTCAGCATAAAGTCCTGATAATTCTTAGGTTCGGGATTTACGAGGCGCTCGGCGTCGCGCATGATCTCGTCTGCCAAGTCTTTGTCGCCGGCCTTTGCAACCTGCGCAGCCAGCAGACTGAGCGCAATGATTTTCTTGTCCTTGCCCGGCGTCTGCGAAATGATCTTGCGCGATTCGGCGATGATCTTCGCACGCTCTTCTTTAGGCAATTCCTTTTTGCCGAGGCTTATCACGTCCTCCATCATTTTCTTCTCACGCTTTTCACGCTCTTCGCGTGCAATGCGTTCTGCGTCGGCAGATGTATTTGAATTTCCCATCGCGCCTGTGCCGATTCCACTTTTACTCCCGTAACCGACATTAGCAGGTCGAACATTGGAAGCAGGTAATTCGTTCTTGAATTTTGCTCGAATCTGAACCGCACGGCTTGGCGAGTACTTTTCAATTTGATCGGCATACGAACCGATAGAATACCCATAGCTGCTTTCTTCCGATTCGTTAAGAATAATTTGTGCTAACTGATCTGCGATGTCGCGCAGATCGGTTTGAGAATAAATAGCTTTTTTGCCGCCCGGTTTTTTTGAGGCTTCAAAATTAGCACTGCCAAACGAAAGCAAGCTGCTATAAAAATAGATGTTTTCCAGGTTCTTCGTCTCGCTTTTGAGACGGCTCAGAATCGCCGCACCAAACTCGACGCCTTTATCAACATCTTTCGCATAAACCTTTTTGAGTAGCTCAATGTGATTATTGTTGAGTCCGCGTTTTATAGATTCTTTGCCGTAATCAACAGCTTTTGCGGCGTCGGACTCGGCGATCTGAGTTAGCAGACGGCTTTCAAAAGACTTGTCGGTCTGCTCAATCTCTTTGCGAAACGCGGCGTTGGTGAT
>JANOGL010000113.1:0-17485 GCA_031405985.1 Acidobacteriota bacterium
GCGACCTGAATCTGCCGCTCGTCGCGGTCGGGCTGCTGTATCGTTACGGATATTTTCGGCAGAACATCGGTCACGACGGCTGGCAAGAGGAATCTTACAAAGACGTTTTCGAGTCCGAGCTTGCTCTCTCGCCTGCGTTCGATGCGGACGGCAACCGCGTCACAGTGTCTGTCCACATCCGCGGACGCGAAGTAGTCGCTCAGGCGTGGCTCGCACAAGTTGGTCGTATCAAATTGTACTTGCTCGATACGAACGTCGAACAGAACAGCGAAGTCGATCGGCTGATAACCGGTCATCTTTACGGCGGCGACACCGAGACGCGGATCGTTCAGGAAAAAGTTCTCGGTATCGGCGGCGTTCGTCTGCTTAGAAAGTTCGGCATCGACCCGCAGGTCTATCATCTCAACGAGGGCCACGCCGCATTCTCAACGCTCGAACTCGCTCGCGAATATCTCGGCGAACATCCGACGCACACATTCGCCGACGCCGTCGATGCGGTGCGTGCAAAGTGCGTATTTACGACGCACACGCCGGTCGCCGCGGGCAATGATATGTTTGCCCCCGATAGCTTGATTCAATGTTTTAACCGCGAGTTTATCGAGTCACTAAAGATCACTGACAACGAGTTTCTCGCGCTCGGCCGCGCTCAGCTAGCCGATGACAAAGAGTTTTTTGGCATGACGCCGCTCGCGATTCGCATGTGCCGCTCGGCCAACGGCGTGAGCGCAAAGCACGGTGAGGTTTCACGCGAACTGTGGCTCAAGATGTTCCCTGATTTGTCGGACGCCACCGCTGTGCCGATAACGTCGGTAACAAACGGTGTTCACGCGTCGACGTGGATCGCGCCCCTTTTTCAGAATTTGTATCAGAAACGTCTTGGCGAAAACTGGCACGCGGTCGCGCGCGACGCTGACCGGTGGCGAGACGGTGTCAATTCATTGTCGGACTCGGAAATTTGGACGACGCATCAAACTCTCAAAAGTTTGCTGATTGCTTTTATCCGAGAGCGCACGCGAACTAAGGATGCGGGTTCGCTAGATACGATTAATGAGCACGAAGACACCCGCGGCCTCTTCAAACCTAATGTTTTGACGATTGGTTTTGCACGCCGCGTTGCGGCTTACAAACGGTGGGACTTGCTGTTCAGCGATCTCGAACGGCTGTTAAAAATGGTTGACGACGAGAAGCGACCGGTTCAGTTTGTTTTCGCCGGCAAAGCTCATCCGCAGGACCGCACCGCGAAAACCATCTTGCAAAAACTGATGTCGATCAACCACGACTCGAACTGGCAGCGGCGCGCAGTTTTTATAGAAGACTACGATCAGGAAGTTGCGCGTTATCTGGTTCACGGCGTCGATGTTTGGCTTAATGTTCCGCGTCGTCCGATGGAGGCCAGCGGAACAAGCGGAATGAAAGCTGCGATGAACGGCGTACTCAACGCTTCGATACTCGACGGTTGGTGGATCGAAGGCCACAACGGCCGGAACGGATTCGCGATCGGTAGCGGCGACGACGATCTTTCCGAAGCGGAGATGGACACGGCAGACAGCCCGGCTCTTTACGCGACACTCGAAAACGAGATCATTCCGACGTACTATTCGCGTGACGCGAACGACTTGCCAGGTGAGTGGATCGCTCTTATGCGCAACTCGATCGCAACCCTAACGTCGCAGTTTTCGAGCGACCGAATGGTCAGCGATTATGTTGCGCGCATTTATGGTTTGTAGGCGCATGTTAAATGTGCTATTCGATCGGGGGGGCACGGAGGAAATATTATGACCAACACAGAATTTCGTACCGGATTGATTAAACCTATCGAGTGCGTAAAGGAGGGCTTCGAACTCATAAAACGCGATTACTGGCTGCTATTTGCCGTCGGGCTTGTCGGCGGACTGATTGGCGGCGTCACAATGTATATTCTCGCGGGAGCCATGATCTGCGGGATATTTATCACCTATCTCAACGCGATTGACGGCCGACCTGTTGTATTCGACGACCTTTGGAAAGGCATGAATTATTTTGGCCAGGGGCTGATTTTGATTCTCGTTATGATCGTGCCCGCGTTCGTGTATTACATTTTTGTTTATTTCACATTGATCGCAGCAGTGGTTGGTGGTTCGGCCGGAGGCGAAGCAGGAATGATAGGCGCACTTGTCGTCGTCGGTGTGATAGATCTCGTCGTTCTATTCGCAATGATCTGCTTCCACACGATGCTGACGTTCTCGTTTCCGCTCATGGTTGATCGCGGCCTCGGCGCGGTTGACGCAATGAAAACCAGCGCGAGCGCCGTATGGCAGAATCTCGGCGGTGTCGCCGGCATGGTAGTCGTTAATTTTGGGCTGATGATTGCTGGGTATCTTGCGTTGTGTATTGGTCTTTATTTTGTCATTCCGATAATGATTGCCGCCAATGTCGTCGCTTACCGGCGCGTTTTTCCGCAGCTTGGCAACCAGCCAAACCTCTATCCGCCGCCGCCGCCAACTAGCTACAACGCATGATCGAACCCACGCAAATCATCGAGGAATCGGACAGCGCAGTCTCGATTCGTTGGTCGGACGAAAGCGAAACGAGTTACTCCGCACCTCAGCTTCGCCGCAAGTGTCCGTGCGCCGGCTGTGTTAACGAATGGACCGGCGAAAAGGTGCTAGACCCATCGAATGTCTCCGACGACCTCACATTCTCATCCATCTCGATTGTTGGCCGATATGCGCTGAATTTTCACTTCTCTGACGGCCACGACACCGGAATATTCAGCTTCAAATACCTACGCGAATTGTCAGAACCGCCTGCGGTAGCCGGTGGTTGAACATAAAACTCACACAATGTGGAACGACGCTGACGAACCCATCGCCTATTTCATCACCTTCCGAACATACGGTTCATGGTTGCACGGTGATGAACGCGGTTCCGTAAATCGTCACCACAACCGCTACGGCACTTCTAAAATTCAACCTGAACCAAAATGGCATGAGAAAAATACTAAACGACTGCTAAGCGAACCCGTTGTTCTAAATGCACGACAACGCGCTTGTGTGAAAAGAGCAATCAAAGAAACCTGTCGCGTACGCAGATGGAGTATTTTGGCTCTCAACATTAGAACAAATCATGTTCATGTAGTTGTCACTGCTCTGGGCAAACCGCCCGGCATTGTCTTGAACGCGTTCAAAGCAAACTCAACTCGTCTGATGCGAGAACGAAATTACTGGAAGAGCGAGAAAAGTCCCTGGGTTGATAAAGGCAGCACGAGATATTTGTGGAATGAAAAGAGCGTGATTCTTGCTTGCAATTACGTTACGGTCGGACAAGGTGATGACCTGCCGGAGTTTGAGTGATATATTGTTGAGTGGAGATCAAATTAAACCACCCGCTACCGCAGGTGGTTCTGACTAGCGATGCACGAGAAGGATATTTTTGACGAGCGACAAGAAGTTAAGAAGGCGAGCTTTTCGTGTCCGCATTGCCGCGAACGGGCTGACTACGACGTTCGTTGGATGAAACGGACAAAGAAAAAACAAGCCCCGAAACATCTCAATGATCACGAAAGATCCCAGTTTCAAAAGTCGCGCGACTATATGGTTCGCGTCGATGACATGCTTATGTGCAGCAACATGCGATGCCGCAAGCGGTTCGAAATCCCTTCATCACAATCAGTCGTATTTATATAAAAAGAAAAGGCCGTCGAAACGGCCTTTTCTTTTTTTTTGGGCTTTTACTGAATTTAGTAAATCGCAAATCCGATTTCCAAAGTGCGCACCGTTGTTTGCGGAACGCCATTCACCTTTGCCGGCTCGAATCGAATACCCCGAGCAGCGGCGATAGCCGATTCCGTGAGGCCGCTTGGCAAACCTTTTACAGTTGAGATACTGCCGATCTGACCTGATGATAGAAATGTAACTCTTAACACAACGGTTCCCTGAACATTAGCAACCCGTGCCGCATCGGTATAACGACCTTTTGGTTTAGAAATGATCTTCAATGGCGAGCTGACGCCAACTGTGCGTGGCGGAGGACTTCCATCAGGACCATCTTCACCAGCTCCTCTTCCGCTACCGTTACCACTTCCGAGACCGCTGCCATAACCTGAACCAGTTCCTGAACCTGCTCCCGTCCCGCGACCGCTGCCTTGTCCTGTTCCCGTGCCGCTGCCTTGACCGCCGCCTGAGCCTGTTCCGTTAGAAAAGCTTTCGAATCTACCGTTCGGATCGCCCCAGCGATCATATTTCTTCTCAAACTTTTTGTTGCCCTCAGTCGACGGAGTTGGCATTTTTAGTTCGAAATTATCACTTCTGAAAACTTTTGCATCCGGCGGGCGAATCGGGTTCTTTGTTTGATCAGCAAGGTCGCCGCGTGTAACTTCTTCATTTTCTTCGCGGCCGCCGCCGCCGCCGCCGCCGGCATCATTATCTTTTTTCTGTTGAATTTCTTCTTCGGTGGTCACCGGCACATCATCGACGATCACGGCGTTGAAGATGTCGTCATTGATCGACGCGATATCGAGGTCCTTGCTAAAGATGTTGTAAACCATGCTCGACATCAACGCGAACAGCATAAAGCTAGCTGCTCCGAGCAAAAGTCCGTTTCGTTGTTTGACGTTTTTTTCTTCGATGACGGTTAGGTAATAGCCGCCGGACGCAAGGGCTTTGTCGTGCTCGGCTTCGAGCGAAACTGGCTTTTCGTCTACGTAAAAAGGTTCTGATTGATAAAAAACGCCGGTCGGCGCGGCAACCTGAGCTTTTTCGACTACAGGATCGTCAATAACCTCTTGGACGGCTGTCGGCTCTTCGATCTCGAGAATATCTTCTTCTACAGCCAAGGTTTCGACAACCGGCGATTCAGCAGGTTCGATGAATGCCGGTGCGGGCGGGACAACTTCAGCCTCGACGTTCGACGATGCCTCATCAGCCTGGGCAGCAAGCGGATTGATCTCAAAAGCCTGCAATGTCTCTCCGCAATTTGGACAAAAACCAAACTTCTCGGCAAAGCCTTCGTCACATTTGCTGCAATACTTTAAAATTTTTCCCATTTTAGCCTCTCGGTTACTGCGCTCACGTTCAAGAGCGGCATATAATGATAAAACTTATTATACCGCGATTGTTTCAGAAGTTAAGTGCTTTTCAAAAAAAATTTCCGAAGCGTGTGATCACGGTAACCACTCAATTTTCATAGATGCCCCAAGCGTTTGACGCGATGCCCGCCCACGCTTAATATCTCATTTGCGAGATTTGCGATAGACTTGCTCAAGTAACAAATCATCGCTACAACATAATCTTGGTTACAGGCAACTAACGATTGTAAAAATTGCCGTCAATGACTCATACGATGAAAACTAGAGGTTTATTCAAAACATTTGCATTCGCTGTATTGGTTGTGTCGGCCGTGTCCGTCGCGACATTCCCGCAAACGGCGGCCATCGCGCCAAAACGCGAAACTCTGCTGAACGGCCTCAAAGTGTTGATGTGGAATGACTTTAAGACTGACAAAGTGTCGGTGAAGATTCGCATTCACGCCGGCTCGGCATTCGATCCACAGGGTAAAGAAGGCGTGATGCGCCTTCTTGCCGACAACATTTTCCCGAATGAGACGATCCGCGAATTCTTCGAACAAGATCTCAGCGGCAGCCTCGACGTAACAACGACTTACGATTACATCCAGATCGACGCGACGTCCAATCCCGCGAATGTTCTGACGATGCTCGAAACACTCTCAACCTCTATTTCGAATCCTACCATCGACAAAGAGACGACGGCGAAGCTCAAAACTGCACTGGCCGCTCGAATAAAAATACTCGAAACCGATCCAGCATATGTCGCCGATAGAGCTGCGGCAAGGCGGCTTTTCGCCACGTTTCCCTACGGCCGACCTCAGTTTGGGACGGAAGATTCGGTCAAAAAGCTCGATTTCGCCGACTTGATCGACGCCAAGCAACGATTTATAACGGCCGATAATGCCACCATCACGGTTTCCGGCAATTTTGAGCGCCCGCTTGTCTTCAAAGCGATTCGACGTTATTTCGGTGGCTGGCTAAAGTCCGATAAACGCGTGCCCTCGACGTTTCGCCAGCCGGACGAGCCCCCGACAGGCTTGCTGACAATCGCATCGCCCAATACCGATGTCTCGGCGATTCGATTTGCCGCGCGCGGCCCTTCGCGATCTGATAAGGACTTCGCCGCCGCAACGATCTTCGCCGCTATTCTCGAGGCACGGCTCAAGTCGCGCGTCCCGTCCGGATTCGCCGACAAAGTATTCGTCCGCAACGAAGCACATGTTCTTCCCGGCTCGATAGTTATCGGCTTTTCCGCGGGCAAGAACGACATTGGCAGCGGCAATGGCAAGGTCGAGGCAACCGAGCTCATCTCTAAGGTCCTCGCGGACGCGCTCACCGACGCGGAATATTACGCCTCACGCTCGGCTGTCTCGGCTGAGTGGACAAAAGGCGCCGTCGAACTTTTCTGGCTCGATATCGACACCTACAAAACCACTTCGGCCGACGCCGACCGTAAGATTTTCGACGTCGTCACGCTCGCCGATGTCAGATCATTTGCCGAGAAATTCAAATCGTCGCCGATGGTCTCGGTGCTCGTAAATACGCCGAAATAACTGATGAATCCGGCGATCAGCGAAAAAGAAGCGGCTCATTCGACGGCCGTAAAAGAGATGTTTGCGGGCATTGCCGGCCGCTACGATCTGCTCAATCACGTCCTCTCGCTCAACATCGACAAACGCTGGCGGCGACTCGTCGCTGACGAACTGCGTGACATCCTCGACCGTGCAGACGCGACCGTTCTCGATGTTGCGTGCGGCACCGGCGACCTCTCGCTCGAACTCTCACGCAATTCGAAAGCGCAAATTATCGGTACCGACTTCTGCCGCCCAATGCTCACAATCGCAAATTGTAAATCGCAAAACGCAAATATTCCGTATGTTGAAGCTGATGCGATGACGCTGCCGGTTGCTGATGCGACTCTTGACGCCGCTACGATCGCGTTCGGGTTACGAAATCTGCCGAATTACGAGAACGGTTTGAAAGAGCTTTGCCGTGTGCTAAAACCCGACGGCAAACTC
Organism: Acidobacteriota bacterium; assembly: GCA_031405985.1. Taxonomy (GTDB): domain Bacteria; phylum Acidobacteriota; class Blastocatellia; order Pyrinomonadales; family Pyrinomonadaceae; genus OLB17. Next base: position 7,063 of record JANOGL010000113.1, read on the forward strand.
GTCGTGCTCGAATGTTCACACCCGCGACTGCCCGTTTTCAGGCAGCTTTACGAATTTTACTTCTCGACAGTTTTGCCGCGCATCGGTGGTCTGGTGAGCGGCTCACGAGCCGCTTACACATACCTCCCGGAAAGTGTTTCGAAATTCCCTGAGCAAGATGCTCTCGCCGATCTAATGAGAAAATGTGGCTTTAGCGCCGTTCGATTTCAAAATCTCACCGGCGGGATCGCCGCGATTCACGTCGGCACAAAAGCTTTATAGTTTGTCACGCCACACTTTTCTCGGTAAAATTTACACGCTTTCTCGCCCTGCTTGGATGAAATATAAACTGCTGAATTTTGGCCGTCAGCTTGCGTTGATGCTGTTCGTGATCTGGACGGTCGTTTCGCTCGTCACCTTACTGATCGAGTTCGTGCCCGGCGACCCGGCGACGGTAATTCTCGGCGAGACTGCGACGCAAGAGCAGATCGAGAACTTTCGCGCCAAGCACGGCCTCGACCGTCCGGCATTCTTCTTTTCATACGATGTTGAAAGCGGCCTCAAATGGAACGGTGCTAATAACCGTTACGCCGACTACTGGTCTGGATTGTTGCGAGGCGATCTCGGCAACTCGATGCGAGCCGATCGGCCTGTGCTCGGCATGATTCTCGAGCGTTATCCTTCGACAATAAAGCTCGCAATCGCGGCGATGCTCGTCGCCATCGGCATCGCGCTTCCGCTCGGCGTTCTCGCAGGTTCGCGTAAAAATTCGCTCGTCGATAACGTCGCTTCATTTTTTGCACTGCTCGGGATTTCGCTGCCGACATTCGTTATCGGACCGTTTCTGGTTTACATTTTTGCGGTAAAGCTCGGCTGGTTTGCGCCAACTGGCAGCCTCTATCCCGAAGACATCGTACTTCCGGCGTTCACGCTCGGCGCTGCTCTGTCTGCGATCCTCACGCGAATGGTGCGCTCCAGCGTCATCGAAGAACTCGGCGAAGATTATGTCCGCACGGCTCGTGCAAAAGGCGTCAGCGAACGAATGGTGCTTTACAAACATGTGCTAAAAAATGGTTTGATACCGGTCGTCACGATTCTCGGGCTGCAGCTCGGGGTATTGCTCGCCGGTGCCATCATCACTGAAAAAATTTTTAACTGGCAGGGCCTAGGACTTTTGCTGCTCGAAGACGGCATCGGCAAACGCGATTATCGTCTCGTTCAAGGCTGTGTGCTCGTCATCAGCGTGACGTTCATTTTGGCAAATGCCTTGACCGACTTCGTTTACAAAAAGCTCGATCCGCGAATAAGACTTTCATGAATCGACTCGGCTACATCGGCATCGTGATCGCGGCGTTGTTCATCCTCGCGGCGATCTTTGCACCGTTTGTTGCGACACATGATGTGGCGGTGCAGAATCTTGCGATGCGATACGCTTCGCCGTCTGGCGAGCATTGGTTTGGAACAGATGGACTCGGCCGCGATGTTTTTTCGCGTGTAATTTACGGAGCACGAATTTCTCTTCAAGTTGGCATCTCGGTCGTCGTTGTCTCGTCGATCGTCGGCACGATCATCGGAGCGATTGCCGGTTTCTACGGCGGCATCGTTGATAAATTTTTATCGGGTTATCTTTTTAACGTCTTTCTGGCGTTCCCCGGCCTGCTGCTCGCTATTGCACTCGTTGCTTTTCTCGGAGCCGGTCAAGGCAAACTGATAGCCGCTCTCTGCGTGATCGGTTGGGTCGGTTACGCGCGAGTTATGCGCGGACAAGTCTTGAAAGTACGTGAATATGATTACGTAATGGCCGCACGAGCTCTCGGCGCCGGGAATTTGCGGATTTTATTCACACACATTTTGCCGAATGCGATACAACCATTGATCGTGCAAGCATCCCTCGGCATGGCCGGCGCCGTTCTGTCCGAAGCAACGCTGTCGTTCCTTGGCCTCGGCATCCCGCCGCCGGCGCCGAGTTGGGGAACGATGATCGAAGAGGCGCGACAGTTTTTTAGCAGCTCGCCGCACGTTTTGTTTTTTCCCGGACTTGCGATCGCACTGACCGTGCTTGCATTCAACTTTATCGGGGACGGCCTGCGCGAATATCTCGACCCAAAACAAAGAGCGCGATGACGGATGAATCGATCAGGATCTTTCCGCTCGGCGACTCGGCTCTGACCGTTGAGTTCGGCCGTCGCGTCTCCGTCGATCTCAACAAACGCGCAATCGCCCTCGCAGATCACTTTCAACAAAATTCGTTTCGCGGCTTTATCGAATCTGTTCCGGCTTATGCATCGACAACGATTTTCTACGATTTGTTAGAGGTCAGACGTGCCTTCACGGAATTCTCGTCGGCGTTCGATGCGGTTAAAAGTACGGTAGTCGAGGCAATAAATAACCCGAACACGTCAACGCTCGAAAACTCTCGAACTATTGAAATACCGGTTGATTTCGATAATAAACACGCTCTCGATCTTGATTTCGTCGCCGAACAAAGCAACTTATCACCCAATAAAGTGATCGAGATTTTCACCGCCGCAAACTATCGCGTTTTTATGCTCGGCTTTTTGCCGGGCTTTACATACATGGGTGAGGTCGACGAACGCATTGCGACGCCGCGCCGCGAAACGCCGCGAACACTCGTACCAAAAGGCAGCGTGGGCATCGCCGGCCGTCAGACCGGAATTTATTCGCTCGCTTCCCCCGGCGGTTGGCAGATCATTGGCCGAACGAATGTTGAGATTTTCACGCCTAACAAAAAATTACCGAGCTTGTTACAGCCGGGCGATGAGGTTAGATTTGTCGCCGCATGAGCATCGCGTTTCAAAAGTCGGGCATTTTAACGACGCTGCAGGACCTCGGGCGTTACGGTTATCGGCGATACGGCGTCAACCCAAACGGTGTGATGGACCCAACGGCCGCTCGACTGCTCAACATCCTCATTGGCAACGACGAGAACGAGGCGGTTGTCGAAATGCACTTCCCGGCTCCGCAGATCTTGTTCGAGGCACATGCAATTGTCTCGATCAGCGGCGCGCTATTCGCGGCTACGCTCGACGACGATCCGCTGCAAAACTGGCGCCCGTATTTTGCAAAAAAAGGAAGCCAGTTGAAATTTCAAAACAAGACTAACGGCAACCGAGCGTACTTAGCGGTTTACGGGGGCTTCAAAACTCATCAGTGGCTTGGTAGCTCCAGCACGAATCTCACTGCTCAGATCGGCGGACACGAAGGCCGTAGATTCGTCGCCGGCGACCATCTTGAGTTTAACGAGATCATAAAAAAACAACCGGATCTTGCAGCGGTTCAAATTTCGAGCTCGCTGCTGCCTTCATACAGCCGCTTCCCGACGGTGCGAATTGTCGCCGGAGCCGAATTTGGTTTGCTAAGTGAGAAAGCCCGAGAGATGCTGCTTGCACAGGATTTTATGATCTCGACGAACTCGGATCGCATGGGCTTTCGTCTGCAGGGTGAATCGATCGCGTCGAACGAACCACATGAACTCGTCTCGGCGGCTGTTAATTGTGGGACGATACAACTTCTTCCCGACGGACAATTGATCGTGCTGATGGCCGATCATCAAACATCCGGCGGCTATCCGCGTGTGGGACACGTGATCTCTCGCGACTTACCACTGCTCGCGCAGCTTGCAACAAACGACAAAGTTGCTTTCCACATGATCGAACCACGCGAGGCAGAGCAACTCGCACTCGAATTTGAGAAAGAGTTGAACTTTTTCCGCGTCGGGTGTAGATTTCAAAAACAATCGTGGAACATTTGAGCATCGACATAAATTGCGACATGGGCGAGGGCTGCGGCAGCGACGCCGAACTGATGAGATACGTTTCGTCCACAAATATCGCCTGCGGCTTTCACGCCGGCGATCGGGACACGATGAAACGCACGGTCGATCTCGCAATCGAGAACGGCGTCGCTATCGGAGCGCACCCAAGTTATCACGACCGTGAAAACTTTGGTCGTACAAACATGCAGCTTCCAACGAAGGAAGTTTACGAGATCGTTACCGAGCAAATCGATACTCTCAATCACGTTGCTGGATCTTGCGGTACACAAATCGTTCACGTAAAGCCGCACGGAGCTCTGTATAACCAAGCAGCTAAAGACATCGAACTCGCCGCTGCGATTGCACAGGCAGTTCGCGATTTTAATGACAAGCTGATTCTTTACGGCTTGTCCGGAAGCGCCTCGATTGCAAAGGCAAAAGAACATGGCCTTCGAACGGCAAACGAAGTTTTTGCCGACCGCACATATCAAAACGACGGGTCGTTGACACCGCGAGCGATGGTAAACGCGCTCATCCACGACCCAGACCGATCCGCGACACAGGTTCTCGACATGGTCAAATACGGACGCGTCCGGACCGTCGATGCGGTGATGATAAAAGTGCGAGCAGACACGGTTTGCATTCACGGCGATGGAGAAAATGCAGTCGAGATTGCAAAAATAATCCGGCGTCGCCTCGCAGACGAAAATGTCGAGATTTCAGCTCCTCGCGACACTAAATGAAGAAACCATATATTTCACCGGTCGTTTCCGGAGCGGCGTTTCTGATGGCGACATCGGCTGTCGGTCCCGGGTTTCTCACGCAAACGACGGTTTTTACCAAGCAACTGCTAGCGAGTTTTGGGTTTGTTATTTTGGTTTCGGTGGTTCTAGATATCTTCGCTCAATTGAATATTTGGCGCGTTCTCGCGGTCAGCGGTAAGCGCGGACAAACCGTCGCAAACGAAACGATTCCCGGCAGCGGCCACGTGCTGTCATTTCTCGTGGCGGCCGGCGGGCTGGTCTTTAATATCGGCAACATCGCCGGCTGCGGACTCGGCCTGAATGCGTTGTTTGATTTGCCTGTCGAGTACGGAGCGATCTTGAGCGCATGCATTGCCATCGCTATCTTCCTGGTTAAAGAGGCCGGAAAGGCTCTCGATGTTTTTGTCAAAATTCTCGGCGTCGTGATGATTGGGCTGATCGCCTACGTTGTATTTGCATCTCAGCCGCCGCTGGCTGAGGCCGCGTATCGCACATTCGTCCCTGAGCGGATCGACGCTCTCGCGATCGTCACGCTGGTCGGCGGAACGGTTGGCGGTTACATTACGTTTGCCGGCGCGCACCGCTTGATCGATGCCGGCGTTACCGGTAGCGAGTCGCTATCGCAGATCAATCGAGGCGCTGTCACGGGCATTGTCCTCACGGCGTTCATTCGTTATTTTCTTTTCCTCGCCGCGCTCGGGGTGATCGCTCTCGGAATGTCGATCGACGACGCAAATCCACCGGCTTCGGTCTTTCAAAACGCCGCCGGAATATTCGGAATTCGCATATTCGGAATTGTAATGTGGGCGGCCGCAATCACTTCGGTCGTCGGAGCCGCGTTTACGTCGGTTTCGTTTCTAAAAACGATGAATGCTCGAATTGCGAATCGCGAGAGCTCCGTCATCATCGGCTTTGTCGTGATCTCGGCTATCATTTTTCTGATCGTTGGTCGCCCCGTGAAAGTGCTCGTCTGGGCGGGCACGCTAAACGGTTTTATTCTGCCGATCGGCCTCAGCCTCGTGCTGCTAGCATCTCGGCGAGCAAACATAGTTGGTAAATATCTTCACCCACTGTGGCTGCAAGTTGCGGGCTGGCTGGTCGTAGCTGTGATGCTCGGCTTTAGTATTGCGACGATTGTCGGTAATGTGAGATAACGACAAACTATTGCGCGTGTTTCTCTCATCAAACCAAGTTCTCAAACGAGCGATATGATCCAACTGGTCGTTAAAATAACTATTATCACAACTGTCTTAACTACGTTGTCCCTCGCGCAGTCGGGCCGCAAAATCATGCCGCAGGTGACGCCGTCACTCGTTTCATCTGATGATCCGAGCGGATTCTCAGAATCTAAATCGCAGAATCGTCGTATTAGGAACACAACGCCGTCGGCACAACAACCTGTTGCAGAGCAATCGCAACCAAGTGCCCGCGATGACGAAGTTGTCCGGGTCGAAACAAATTTGATCACGATCCCGACCTCAGTCTTCGACCGCGACGGCCTTTACATTCCGGGCTTGCGACAAAGCGACTTTAAGATCTTCGAGGACGGCGTTGAACAAGAGATCGAGTATTTTGGCACGACCGACAAACCGTTCACAGTGGCGTTAGTGCTGGATACGAGCCCTTCAACGCAATACAAAATCGACGAAATTCACAAAGCGGCCATCGCTTTTGTCGATCAATTAAAGCCGCAGGACAGCGTGATCGTTATCGAGTTTCACTCGAGCGTGAAAGTGCAAACCGAAGCAACACGTGATCGCGAAAAAATATACAAGGCAATCTACAAAGCCGAGTTTGGCGACGGCACCTCGCTCTACAACGCCGTTGACGAAGCGTTGCGAAAGCAGCTTGGCAAGATTGAGGGGCGCAAAGCCATTGTTCTCTTTACCGATGGTGTCGATACGACCTCGCGTAAAAATAGTTACGACAGCACACTGAATTACGCCGAAGAGTCCGACGCGTTGATCTTCCCGATCTACTACAACACCTACTTTGACAACCAACGGCGCTCAGGTGGTGGCTATCCTGATATCTTTCTCGGCGGCCCGGCGCCGGGGACGACTGCTGAAGAATACGCCTTGGGACGCAGGTATCTGGATGAACTTGCGGACGCAACCGCCGGGCGCGTCTTTCGCCCCGAATCCACACCGGGTGGCCTCACGCGCGCATTTGAGGGCATCGCGGAGGAACTTCGCCGCCAATACAACATCGGTTACGTGCCGAAAGAGACAGGCAAGCCCGGCCAGCGAAAGCAGATCAAGGTTCGCGTCAATCGTCCAAATCTGATCATCCGAGCCCGCGACAGTTATACAGTTGGCGCGACCGCAGGGCCAGCCACAGTTCGCAAACCCGATAAGAAGTAGCCCTACGCAGATAATCGCCTAATTCGGCATATTTTAGATATTCATTTATAATTCTGGAACCATCCGGAAAAACTTTATGTCTAAAAAAATGCTCGTTTTGCTTTTTCTTTGTTTGCTCGCGATCAGCGCAGGCGCCCAGTCGTCTCAAAGCACGACTGAAGACTACGGCTCGATTTTTAAGCCGGTCAAGTGGCGTTCGATCGGGCCGTTTCGCGGCGGTCGCTCGGTCGCCGGTACGGGTGTAGTAGGTGATTCGAAAATCTATTACATGGGCGTGACTGGCGGCGGAGTCTGGAAAACCGACGACATGGGCTTATCTTGGCGCTGTATTTCTGACGGGTATTTCAAAACCGGCTCGGTCGGCGCGATTGCGGTGGCCGATTCCGACCCAAACGTCGTTTACGTCGGCATGGGCGAGCACGCCATTCGTGGCGTCATGACGCATCATGGTGATGGCGTGTACAAATCGACTGACGCAGGCAAGACGTGGAAAAAGATGGGCCTCGACGCCACACAACACATCGCTCGCATCGTCGTACACCCAAAAAACCCCGACATTCTCTGGGTCGCCGCACAAGGAGCTCTGTACAGCAAGTCACAGGAACGCGGCATTTTCAAATCTACCGACGGCGGCGCGACGTGGAAGAAGGTGCTCTATGTAAACGACGCCACCGGCGCGTCCGAACTTTCGTTAGACGCAAACAATCCGAGAATTCTCTACGCTGCGATGTGGGAGCACGGCCGTCTGCCCTGGAAGGTCATATCGGGCGGCGCCGGCAGCGGGCTGTATAAATCGACCGATTACGGCGAATCGTGGGAACGGATGAAAGAAGGTTTGCCCGAGGAAATGGGCAAAATGGCGATCGCCGTCAGCCGCTCAAATCCTGAGAAAGTCTATGCCTTGATCGAGAGTGACTCGTATAAAGATGCGCGCGGACTTTATGTTTCGAACGACTCGGGTAAGAACTGGAGCCAGGTAACTAACGAGCCGCAGCTGGTGCAGCGTGCGTGGTATTATATTGAGCTTTTTATCGACCCGAAGAATGAAAACACGATTTACGTTCTCAGCGCGCCGATGCTGCGTTCTAACGACGGCGGACGTACATGGGAAACGATAACCGGCACGCACGGCGATTATCACGATCTTTGGATCAACCCCGATAACCCGAATAACTACATCGTCTCGAACGATGGCGGCGGCGCGATCACATTCAACAAAGGCCGCACTTACACAACGCAGGCGACGATGCCGACCGGTCAATTTTATCGAATCAATGTCGATAATCAGTTTCCCTACCGCATTTATGGCGGCCAACAGGACAACACCTCCGTGGCGATTGCAAGCCGCGAGCTTGGCAGCGGCGGAATTTCGCCGGCCAGTTGGACATACTCCGCAGGCGGCGAAAGCGCGTTTTTAGCCTTCGATCCGGATAATCCAAATTACGTTCTCGGCGGCAGCTACCAAGGCACGATCGAAGTCCTTGATAAGAAAGCCAGTGCGGGTACAAACATCATGGCTGCTCCGATCCAGTACCTCGGCATGGACGCTAAGGACATGAAGTACCGATACAACTGGAACGCTCCGATCATCTGGAGCAAGCATGAGTCAAACACCTTTTATCACGGCGCTCAGTATCTGCTGAAAACCAGCGACCTCGGCAAAACGTGGAAGGAAGTCTCGCCCGACCTGACGCGAAATGAAAAGAGCAAACAGGGCACGCCGGGAGGTCCGTACACAAACGAAGGCGTAGGCGCTGAAAACTATGGCACGCTCGCCTACGTTATCGAATCGTCGCACGAAAAAGGCGTTATTTGGACCGGCAGCGACGACGGGCTAGTACACGTTACGCGCGACGGCGGCACTACGTGGAAAAATGTAACTCCTAACGGCCTCGAAGAATGTCTGATCAACGCGATCGAAATTTCGCCGTTCGACAAGGCGACCGCCTATATCGCAACTACGCGTTACAAATTTAACGACCATCGCCCGGGCCTGTACAAAACGACCGATTACGGCGCTAGTTGGATAAAGATCGACAACGGAATTCCGTCGAATGCCTTCACACGCGTCGTGCGTGAGGACGACGTTCGACGGGACATGCTCTTTGCGGGCACCGAACTCGGCGTCTTTGTATCATGGGACGGCGGACGAAACTGGTCGCCTTTCCAACTCAATCTGCCTGTCACGCCGATCACGGATTTACGGATTCACAAGGGGAATCTGATCGCGGCAACTTCGGGTCGCGCGTTCTGGATACTCGACGATCTGTCGCTGCTGAGACAGTACAAAAAGGACATGCCGGCATTCTCAGTTTACAAACCGGCGGATGCGATCCTGGCCAATGGCGGCAGCGAACTTGACGACACAAATCCTGATTTCACCGGTGCAAATCGCTTTCGCGGCGTAAATCCCGCCAACGGAATTGTCATCTATTACAATTTGCCCGAACTAAAGAAAACCGACGACATCACCATGGAAATCGCCGACACCACGGGCAAGGTTATTCGCACATTCCGCTCTAAATCTGACTCGACATTCAAACGATGGGACGGCGGACCGCGAGGCGAGCCGACACTGTCCAAGTCAAAAGGACTCAACCGCTTTGTCTGGGACATGAGACACTCGACGATGCCGGGCGTACCAAACGTGTATATCGAAAGCAGCTACGCAGGTCACAGGGCCTCGCCGGGCAAATATCGCGTCACCATAAAATCCGGCGATCAGGCCGTATCGACCGACGCCGACATTCTCGCGAACCCGCTTTATCCGACAACCTCGTCGGCGTACAGAGAGTACGATCAACTCATGTCGACTATGGAAAACGAGGTCGCGACGATGCACCGCATGGTCAATAATCTCCACGACAAGCAAAAGCAGCTCGATTCGATCCTCACTTCGCTGCCATCGGGCGATAAATACGCCGCAATAAAACGTGACGCCGAGGCGTTGATTAAGAAGATGAAAGCCTGGGACGAAGACATGGTGCAGCGAAAATCACGCGCCTACGACGACGTCGAAAATTTTCCGAACAAATTTACGGCAAACTACTTGTTCCTGATAAACGCTACAGAGAGCGACATTCCCCGCGTCAATCAGCCAAACCTCGACAGACTGAAAGACCTTAACGCTCAATGGGCAGCGCTTAAGGCGCGCTCCGACGAGATGAACAACAAAGACATCCCGGAGCTGAACAAACGGCTCTGGGACGCCGGCATCGGAGCGATTTGGAAAAACTGATTCTGTAAGATCTGTAGGATTTAGGAAAGGCCGCTCCGAGATGAAGCGGCCTTTTGTTTAGAAAATGGTGATCCGAGAAGGACTCGAACCTTCGACCCAATGGTTAAAAGCCGAGGCTGGTTCGATTTCTGATCGGCATCGAGGGCACCGTGTGCCCTAAAATACTTTACTTTCGTCCGTCCGTCGGCTTAGAATAACTAACCATCCCGAGATCAAATGGTTAGTAAAATGGTTAGATGACGGAAAACACATCAAACAAGACACAAAAGCAGAAGAAACGCAGACGGTATGGTTCGTTCGCGTG
>JANOGL010000117.1:0-2697 GCA_031405985.1 Acidobacteriota bacterium
GAACCGAGAAGGATCGACTCAGCTGCGATGCCAGGATCAACCCAGGCTCCGTTTTGCGAACCTCCGATCAAACCGCCAAGGCGTAGATCGACTATTGGGACAGGGCTATCTTGCGCCAACGCATATGAGTTGAACAGTAGACAGACGAGCAACGAGTTTCGAACGAGGCGAATTTTCATACATCTTTAATTATCGGGTTTAAAGAGAAAGAAGAAAAACAGAGCCGCATGGCGATTATCGACATTTTTTGCGTGGCCGAGCCCTTAGCTAAGATAACGCTTCGCAGCACGCAAACTTGCAAAAATCACGAGACCTAAAATGGCTGCGATTAAGATAGCGAGGCCTTCTTTTGCAAAATCGACCTGCGTGAGCAGCCAAACGATGAGAACGAGTGACATAACCGAGGCTGCAACGCCGAGCGGCGCCGCAAAAGGCGACGGCTGAGGCATGTTGGGGCGGCGGCGGAAAACCGGCAGAGCGAGGCAAGTAGTCGCATAGACGACCAAACGCGTGATTGTGGCAATTGCCACAGCGGTAAGGAACGAAGACTGAATCGTTAGAATCAAGATAACCACCGATGTGGCGATAATCGCGACGTAGGGCGTTTTGAATTTTGCGTGTGTTTTTTCGAATACGGCAGGGAGATCACGTTGTTCGCTCATTGCGAAAAGCATTCGCGTCGATGCGAGAACGCCGACATTTAGGTTGCCAAAAATCGAAATCAGCGCGCCGACGGTGATAAACGCGCCGCCGAGCGGACCCATAAACGCCGCCGCAGCGTCGGCTATCGGGCGTTCGGATTTTGCGAGGTCGGGCAGCGTCCCGATGCTCACCGTTTGGATCAAAATATAAAAGACCGCGACTATCAGCAGTCCGACGATCAAACCGAACGGAATTGTCTTGCTTGGTTCTTTTGTTTCGCCGGTGAGAACAACTGACGCTTCAAAACCGACGAAGGCATAAATTAGCAGAAGCACGGCCCTTGAAAAACTCGAATATTCCGGCACGATGTCGAACGAAAAATTTTGCGGCGAAACGAAGAACATTCCAACGACGACAAAGATCGCGAGAGGCACGAGCTTGCCGACGGTAAAGACGTTTGTCATCAGCGCCGACTCGCGGATGCCGACGAGATTAACGGCTGTAATTACGGCGACGATGAGGGTGACGAGCGCGATTCGCGAAACTCCTTCATTAGCACCTGGCAGGAAATAGCCGAGATAAGTGACGAGCAGATTGCAGTTTGCGGCAAATGTCGCGACGCGGACGATCCAATAGAGCCACCCGACCTCGAAACCGACCGCCGAGCCAAATGCCTCTCGCGCATACAGATACGGGCCGCCCGTTGTCGAAAATCTACTTGAAACTTCGGCGTAACAAAGCACAACGAGAGCGATGATGACGGCACACGCAACGAACGCAAGCAGGCTGTATGAGCCTATTGCAGCATAAACTTTTGCAGGCAGCCCGAAGATACCGGCGCCAATGATGGTGTTGACGACGACCGCCATAAAATCCCAACGGCCGAGTCCGCGGATTAGTTTTTCGTCATTCATCTGTAATTTGAAATTTGAAATTTGGAATTTCGCACCGTCTTTCGTTTATACTCTTAAAACTGCAAGAGGTAAAGAATTTATGAACAGATTGCGAGAGTCTGCGGCTTGGTTGTTAACGATGTGCTTGTTGGCTGTGAGTATTGGAGCGCAAAAGGACGGCGGGATCGCTGTTCCGAAAAGCTACAAAACGCCGATGATGAATCGCTCGGCCGAATTGCAGTCGATACTGGATGCAGCGATGAGCGATGCTTTAGCGCAGTTTGCGGCGAAAGGTTTTAAGTCGGAAGACGTCTCGGCAACGGTCATCGATCTGCGAGACGCAGCAAGTTGGAACATCGCGGACGTTCGCGGCGAAGCCCGTATTTATCCGGCAAGTGTGTCGAAGATGTATTACATGGCGGCGCTTGAACGGCAGCTTGAGGACAAAAAGGTGAAGCTGACGCCGGAACTCGAACGGGGCGAGCGCGACATGATCGTCGACTCGTCAAATGAAGCGACGCAATATGTTTTGGATGTAATTACCGACACATCCAGCGGGGCGGAAAAGCCGCAAAAGGAGTTCGATGCGTGGCAATTCAAACGCAATCGCGTCAATCGCTGGTTCACGGCGATGGGTTACACGAACATCAACATCAATCAAAAGACTTTTTGCGAAGACGCCTACGGCATCGAACGCCAGTCGCGTAACTTTCCGACCGAGGCGGCCAATCGCAATATGCTGACGACGAACGCGACTGCCCGTTTGATGGCCGAGATCGTCACCGGCAACATCGCGACGCCGGAACGCACGGCGAAGATGATGAATCTGATGAAACGCGACCCGTGGGGCAAATCTGTCGACGCCGACGATCAGAACAATGGTTTTACGGGCAAATACTTTATCGACAAGAACCTTCGCGAAATCAAACTTTGGTCAAAAGCCGGATGGACGTCGAAAACACGGCACGATGTGGCGTATGTTGAAACTGCGGACGGCCTTAAATTCGTAATAGCCGTGTTCACCGAAAATCATTCAACCGAGCGGAATTTCATTCCGACGGTTGCCGGCAAAATCATTGATAGTTTGAGGAGAAAGTGAGGAGATCATGAAGACAAGAATCGTTTTATTATTTGCAATACTTTTAGCTACAACGAGCGCTTT
>JANOGL010000123.1:0-7001 GCA_031405985.1 Acidobacteriota bacterium
CTCTCGCTGATAGTTGGCAAGCCCGCAAAGCTCGCCGACCTGCATCTTCCGCTTCGAATCGGCGGCGATATGGCCGTGCTCAAGGGAATAATGAAATCGCTTTTGGCGCGCGAGCGTGACGGCGGCGGCGTGTTTGATCACAAATTTATTGCGGCGAAAACCGACGGATTTGACGAGCTTGCAGCGACGCTCGACGCGACCGAGTGGGGCGACATTCTGGCCGCCGCTGGTCTTGACCGAGAACAGATCGAGGAGGCCGCCGAGATGATCGCAAACGCGCGCTCATTCATCACGTGCTGGGCGATGGGCGTGACGCAGCACCGGGACGCGGTTGCGACGATTCAGGACATCGTTAATCTGCATCTTCTACGCGGCGCTATTGGCCGGCCGGGCGCCGGTCTGTGTCCGGTTCGCGGCCACTCGAATGTGCAAGGCGACCGCACGATGGGTATCTGGGAAAAGATGAGTCCTGTCTTTAGGGCGAATTTAGAACGCGAATTTAGTTTCAAAACGGCCGAGCACGATGGTTACAACACGGTCGAATCCATCGCCGCGATGCGCGAGCGTCGGGGCACAGTTTTCTTTGCCTTGGGCGGCAATTTTGTTTCGGCTTCGCCAGATTCGGCAGCGGTCGATCGGGCGTTACGCAATTGCGATCTGACGGTGCAGGTCATAACAAAACTAAACCGCACGGCGTTGGCTACGGGCAAGACGTCAATTATTCTGCCGTGTTTAGGACGCTCTGAGATCGACCTCCAGGCAAGCGGCGAGCAATTTGTCTCGACCGAGAGCACGATGTTGAACGTGCAGATGTCACGCGGTGTTTTTGAACCGGCATCGGCGCATTTGCGGAGCGAAACCTGGATCGTCTGCCAACTTGCAAAGGCGGTTTTGGGGACACGAGGCGGCGAAGATTGGGCGGCGTTTGCCGATGATTACGACCTTGTTCGCGACGCGATTTCGCGTGTCGTGCCGGGCTGCGAAAACTACAACGAGCGCCTTCGTGCGACCGGCGGCTTTTACATGCCGAATCCGCCGCGTGAAGGTAAATTTACGACGCCATCCGGTAGGGCGCAGTTCATGTCGTCGAAATTGAGCAAAATCGACCTGCCCACTGGCCGTCTTTTGATGACGACGATTCGCTCGCACGACCAATTTAACACGACCGTTTACGGCTTTGACGACCGCTATCGCGGCATCGACGGTTCGCGGCATGTGATCTTTATGAATGAGAGCAACATCGCCGATCTTGGGCTGAAGGCGGGCCAAAACGTTGATATTATCAGCTATTTTGACGACGGCGAGCGTAAGGTGAGAGGCTTCACGATCGTGCCGTACGAGATCCCTGTCGATTGCTGCGCGACGTACTTTCCCGAGGCGAACCCGCTCGTGCCGCTCGGATCGATCGCGGCACGCAGCGGTACACCAACGTCAAAATGCATTGTTGTATCGGTGCGTGCGTCAGCCTAGGCGAGTGCCGGGGCCGCATCATCCCGGCGGATTAAATTCAAACGGGATGCACAGGATAAACAGGATTGTTCTTATCTTGTTCATCCTGTCTATCCTGTTTGAATTCTTTTTGGCATTATAGAAGTAATGGACATCAGTCTCGATAAGCTCCGCGAGGAATGCGGCATCTTTGGCGTCTTTGGCCACGAAGAGGCCTCGACGCTGACGCAGCTTGGGCTGTTTGCGCTGCAGCATCGTGGTCAGGAAGCGTGCGGCATAGTCTCGTGCGAAGGCGCCGAGCTGCATCAATTTCGCGACATCGGGCTCGTTGCTGATGTTTTAAATGAAGACGTGTTGAGCAAACTACCCGGCGCGAGCGCCATCGGCCACACGCGATATTCGACTGCAGGTAAAAACACGATTGAGGAAGTTCAGCCGTTTTCGGTGACGTGTCAGCATGGCAAGATCGCGGTTTGTCACAACGGGAATCTGCCGTTTGCCGAAGCGAGCCGGCACAAATTAGAGCAGAGCGGTGCGATCTTCTCTTCGACGTCAGACACCGAGACGATCCTGCATGGCATCGCCCGCACGCCCGCGAAATCAGCGGTCGAGGCGATCACGAAAGTTCTCTCCGACACCGAAGGCGCGTTTTCGCTGCTCTTTTTGACGCCAACGGCGCTCATCGCCGTGCGCGATCCGCGTGGATTCAGGCCGCTGGTGCTCGGCAGATTCAAAGAGGCGTGGTGCGTTGCGAGCGAGACGTGCGCGTTCGACCTGATCGACGCCGAATATATTCGCGAAGTCGAGCCCGGCGAGATGATCGTCATCGACGTGGACGGATTACACAGCACGTTTCCGTTTGAGAAAAAGCAGGCTGCCGTTTGCACGTTCGAGCACGTTTATTTTTCGCGTCCCGACTCGATCATCTACGGCCGTTCGGTCAACGAATCTCGTCACAAGATGGGACGGCGGCTTGCCGTCGAGCATCCGTGCGACGCAGATCTCGTCGTGCCGGTTCCGGACAGCGGCGTCGCGGCAGCGATCGGTTACGCGCGCGAGAGCGGCTTGCAGTTTCGCCAGGCGATCATCCGAAATCACTATGTCGGGCGCACATTCATCGAGCCGACGCAATCGATACGCTCATTCGGCGTACGACTTAAACTCAATCCGATCAGAGATTTAATTAAGGGTAATCGCATCGTGCTCGTCGATGACTCAATAGTTCGCGGCACTACGTCGAAAAAAATCGTCGAGATGATCCGCGCCGCCGGCGCGACCGAGGTCCATATGCGTATCTCGTGCCCGCCGACCGCACATTCCTGCTACTACGGCGTCGATACGCCGCACCGACAGGACCTGATCGCGTCGCGCATGTCGGTCGAGGAAACCGCCAAACATATCGGAGCGGATTCGCTCGGTTATCTATCGCTGGAAGGTATGCTCGAAGCCGTCGGGTTAGATTCGGCCTCGTCATGCAACGCATGTTGGACGGGGAAATACCCGACGCTTATCGTTAACAGCAAAGCCGCTTGACGCGGAATATTTAAGAAGCATGGGTGGAGATAAGCCATACACAATCGACATTCAAGACCGCGGCGAGTATCTATACGCGCTCGTCAGCGGCGATAAAGTCACACCCGAGATCGGTCGAAGCTATTGGACGGATATTTTACGCCGATGTAGTGAACTCGGCCTCAACAAAATTCTGATCGAAAAGAATTTTGTCGAAACTGTTTCGATGCAGGAGGTTGCTCAAGGCGGTTCGCAGATGGGCGAGTTTCTCAAGGGGCACAAGATCGCCGTCATCGACCGATATGCCCATGACGACGTCAGCGAGCTCGGTAAAAAGATCGCTCGCAATCAGGATGTTATGGTGCAGATATTCGACGATGCGGCAAGGGCAGCGAAATGGCTGCTTGCAAATTAAATTCGCTGCCATCCTCGAACCTTCCAATTTTCATCTCAATCACGTAAACTGATGTTCCTCTGATGTGGGGGCGACAGGCTTCGACAGGGGCTTGTATAGATCTTTGAATGCACGTCGGGCTTGGCTTGTTAGCTCGTTAAAAAAACTTGTCAAAAACAAATGCTAATCAAGAATTAGCTCTTGCTGCCTAATTAACTTTAGCTACAGCAATGTCACCGGGGAAGTCAGTCTGATGCGACCCATGTTGGCATAACTCAGTTCAGGCTCGCGTCACGCCACCACCTGCGGCGTGAGGTTAAAGTTAGTCAGGTTAGCCGTCGATAAGGTCTTGTCGATTCATCTGCTCACCGATGGCGAAACTTAAGTGAATCGACTAAACGTGTAGATTTCACTGGTCGCAACCTTTGGATGCGGGTTCGATTCCCGCCGCCTCCACCACGATTCTTTTCAATATGACTATTGGGCTATTGTGCTAAACTGACCGTATGAAAATGAGGCCGACAAAATCAAAAGCCGTCTCGTTTAGCCGGGGAGTTACTAAGGGGTTGCCGTCAAAACATAGGCAGATCGTAAACGTCGTTCGTGCTGAGTCAAAAAAGGCGAGCCCGTCACGTCCAAAAGACATCCAGAAGAATGAGACAAACGGTCACCCCATGTCCAAAGCGGATCAAGTAACATTAAAGGCCTGGCAAGCGACCTACGAGAAGCGCGATAAATTTGTTCAATAACAAATGGCGATAGTTACATTTGATACCTGTATTTTCATCGCACACAAGCCGTCATCTTTTCCAAAAGGATTTAGAATGACGGCTATTGTTTTGCAGGAGCTTACAGCTGGGGCTAGTGACGACAAATTGGTTCGCTCGTGGAATCAAGTAAGGCGAGCCAGAGAGAAGGATGGAACGCTTATCGTTCCGAACGGTGAAGACTGGTGGATGGCGGGCAAGGTTCTTAATTCACTTCTTCGAGGTCAGCGACACAAAAATAAAGGTAAGACCCCAAAAATATCCCAAAACGAAAAACAGAAGATTATTCGGGATGTACTTATTGCCAGAACTGCAAAAAGAGCCGGAGCGATGCTTATCACCGATAACATTGGCGATTTCAAGAAGATCGCAAAGTTTTGTGACGTTAGGTTTACGTCGGGTAAGCAGTATTTTGGATCAAAAACGTAATCGGGTTAAATCGACCGTAATTTTTGTCGCTTCATTTTTTTGATGTGATAATGATGCACACGCTTCCAATAGGCATTTTCGACTCCGGCGTTGGCGGCCTGACGGTTTATCGCGCGTTGCATGACCGTTTGCCGAATGAACATTTTGTTTATCTCGGCGACACGGCGCGCGTGCCGTATGGGACGAAATCGCTCGCAACGGTCGAGCGATACGCCATAGAGAACTCGCAGTTTTTAGCATCACGCGGCATAAAGATGCTGGTCGTCGCGTGCAACACCGCGTCGGCGCTTGCGCTGCCTAAAATCCGCGAAAAGATCGGTCTCGACGTCGTTGGCGTGATCGGCCCCGGCGGACGAAGGGCAGTCGAGATAACGGAACGCGGACGCCCTCGTCCGCAGCCTGCGACCCGCGCGCATCGGCGTAATTGCCACCGAGGCGACCGTCGCGAGTAACGCGTATGTTGAAGCCATTCGTCGAGCGTCGGACACCGCAGAGATTTTGCAAGCCGGCTGCCCGCTATTCGTGCCGCTCGCAGAAGAAGGCTGGACGCACGAGGCCGAGACTTTCTCGATCGCTGAAAAGTATCTCGCCGAGATGCGCGCGTTCGCGCCGGACGCTCTCGTGCTCGGCTGCACGCACTACCCGATACTGCGCGACGTGATTCAGCAAACTGTTGGCCCGGATGTTAAGCTTGTAGATTCGGGCGAAGCGACCGCAGGTGAAGTGGCCGCGTTATTGACGGAAAAGAATCTTGCAAACCCAAACGCGGTTCGCGGTGAGCGGCGCTTGTGCGACGACCTCGATCATTTTTACGTGACGGACGCAGCTGACAGATTTGCCCGCGTCGCGACACGATTTTTGGGAACGCAGCCGTCAAAACTCGAAGCAATCGAGGTGTTCGGGGTTGATAAACTTGAGAATTAACAGGATGGACACGATAAGCAGGATGGCAGAAGCACTGCTGCGGAGTCTTGGTTCGTTATGCAAACGGCATTCTTAAATCAAAAAATCCTGTTCATCCTGTCTATCCTGTTTGAATAATTGTTAATAAATGAACTACGAGAGAATTGATAATAGAGCACACGACCAACTTCGCAATGTTAAGATCACGCCGAACATCTCGCCGTATGCCGAGGGCTCGGCGCTGATCGAGGTCGGCGGAACAAAAGTGATCTGCACCGCGAGCGTCGAAGATCGCGTCCCGATGTTTATGCGTAACAAAGGCCTCGGCTGGGTGACGGCCGAGTACGCGATGCTGCCACGCGCGACGAATACGCGCAAGCAGCGTGAAACGCAAAAACCGTCCGGCAGAACTGCCGAGATTCAACGGATGATCGGTCGCAGCTTGCGAGCGATCGTCGATACAAAGCTGCTTGGCGAACGACAGATCTATCTCGACTGCGACGTGATTCAAGCCGACGGCGGAACACGCTGCGCTTCGATCACTGGCGCGTATGTCGCGCTCGCCCTTGCGTGTCGCAGGCTCTTAAACACAAACGTAATCAAAAAGAATCCTATCTTGAGCGAAGTCGCCGCCGTCAGCGTCGGCATTATCGACGGAACGACGATCCTGGATCTCGCCTACGCCGAAGATTCGACCGCCGACGTCGATATGAACGTCGTCTGCACAGGCACCGGCAAATTCATCGAACTGCAAGGCACTGCCGAACGCGAGCCCTTCTCACGCGAACAGATGGACGAGATGCTCATCCTCGCCGACGCCGGAATCAACAAATTGTTCGAGATTCAACGCAACGTGCTCGCCGGATAATTTATTTGCGTTTTAAAATCATGCCCGGCAGCGCGTTCGTGATCTTCTCGCCGTCCCAAACCTTCACTCCGTTTACAAAAACCGATTTGATGCCGCTCGAAATTTTCTGCGGCTCGGCAAAGGTCGCGTTGTCGATAATCGTTGTCGGATCGAATAGAACGAGGTCGGCTTTCATGCCTTTTTTGATCAAACCTCGATCTTTCAAACCTAAACGCTTCGCAGGCATCGAGGTCATTTTGCGAACCGCGTCCTCGAGCGACGGCCATTTGTTTTCGCGCACAAAACGCCCGAGAACGCGCGTGAACGTGCCCGTGCCGCGCGGATGGCGGCTGCCGATGCCGCCGTCGCTTGAGACCATGACCCACGGCCGCGTGTAAAAGGCTTTGACGTCCGTCTCGCTCATCGAATTACAAACAACGCCCGCGCCGCCGTTCTTTACGATCTCTATGTAAAGGTCAACGGGCGAAGTATTTTTCGAAGCGGCGATTTCGGCCATCGTCTTCATCTCGTACGAGCGGTTTGCGGCGTGGCTCGTGATCAAAACCTTATCGGCGCCGCCGATGTTTGCGAGGCCGGTTTCGATTTCCTTGCGGTCTTCGTGCTTGCGCGAGGGTACGAGAACGGTGATGGTCGATGCCCACGCTGTATAAGGATAGGCGTCGGCGGTGACGTCCTGACC
>JANOGL010000173.1:0-6393 GCA_031405985.1 Acidobacteriota bacterium
GGAGAAATTTTATGACCGATCTGAAAGTACCTTCCTCGATCACGAATGAAGAGTTGATCAAGTTCGTTACCGAGGCTGTGCAGCTTTGCAAGCCGAACGACGTCGTCTGGTGCGACGGTTCTCAGGCTGAATATGACGATATGTGCGCTCGAATGGTTGAGAGCGGCACGTTTATTAAATTGAACGAAGCGAAACGTCCGAACAGCTTTTTGGCGCGCTCTCACCCCAGCGATGTCGCGCGTGTCGAGGACCGAACTTACAT
The DNA here is from genome assembly GCA_031405985.1 of Acidobacteriota bacterium. Classification (GTDB taxonomy): domain Bacteria; phylum Acidobacteriota; class Blastocatellia; order Pyrinomonadales; family Pyrinomonadaceae; genus OLB17. Next base: position 263 of record JANOGL010000173.1, read on the forward strand.
CTGCTCGCGTGCGAAAGGCGACGCCGGGCCGACGAACAACTGGATGGCGCCGACAGAGATGAAGGCCATCTTAAAGAAGAAATTTGACGGCTGTATGGCGGGGCGCACGATGTATGTCGTGCCGTTTTGCATGGGTCCGATCGGGTCGCCGATCTCGCAGTTTGGGGTGCAGCTTACAGACTCTGCGTATGCTGCGGTCAACATGCAAATCATGACTCGCATGGGAACGCAGGCGCTCGACGCGCTCGGTGACGGCGAGTTTACAAAGTGTTTGCACTCAGTTGGAATGCCACTGAGCGAAGGTCAGACGGACGTCGCGTGGCCGTGTTCGCCCGACCCTAAGGATAAATACATCGTTCACTTCCCTGAGGAAAATTCGATTGTCAGTTACGGCTCGGGTTACGGCGGCAACGCTCTGCTTGGTAAAAAATGTCTTGCGCTCAGAATCGCTTCGACCTTGGGTCGTGCACAGGGCTGGCTCGCCGAGCACATGTTGATCGTCGGTGTCGAGTCGCCTGACGGCAAGAAAGATTACGTTTGCGCGGCGTTTCCGTCGGCTTGCGGCAAGACGAATTTCGCGATGCTTATTCCGCCGAAACCGTTTCAGGAAGAAGGCTGGAAGATCACGACCGTCGGCGACGATATCGCGTGGATCAAACCCGACGAGACCGGCAAACTGCGTGCGATCAACCCCGAAAACGGTTTCTTCGGCGTTGCACCGGGCACGAATTATTCGACGAACCCTAACGCGATGGAGTCGATCAAGGAGAACACGATCTTCACGAACGTCGCGCTCACGGACAACGGCGATATCTGGTGGGAAGGCATGGACGGCGACGCACCGGCACACGCGATCGACTGGCAGGGCAACGACTGGTCGCCGACTTCGGAAGCAAAAGCTGCGCACGCAAACGCGCGTTTCACGGCACCGATAACGCAGTGTCCCGTTGTCGATGAAAACTTTAACGATCCAAAGGGCGTGCCCGTCTCGGCTTTCATCTTTGGCGGTCGCCGCAATTCGGTTGTGCCGCTCGTACAGCAATCGTTCAACTGGGCGTTCGGCGTTTACATGGCCGCAACGATGGGCAGCGAGATGACCGCCGCCGCCTTTGGCAATATCGGCGAAGTCCGGCGCGATCCGTTTGCGATGCTGCCGTTCGCCGGTTATCACATGGGCGATTATTTTTCGCACTGGCTCAACTTCGGCCGCCAGATCCCTGAACCGCCACGCATCTTCTCGGTAAACTGGTTCCTCAAGGACGAGAACGGTAAATTTGCGTGGCCCGGTTACGGCGAAAACATGCGGGTGCTCAAGTGGGTTGTCGAACGCGCACGCGGCAAATCGATCGGCGTCGAAACGCCGCTTGGCTGGATGCCTCGCTATCAGGACATGGATTGGCGCGGGCTCGACTTTACCGAAGAGCAGTTCAACGCCGTCATGAACCTCGACCGCGATATGTGGCTCAAGGAGATCGCAATGCACGACGAGCTTTTCTTCAAACTCTATGACCGTCTGCCAAAGGAAATGACCTTCATCCGCGAGCTGCTCGTCTCAAACCTCTGGCGCTCGCCCGCACTCGGCCTCGCCGCATCTCGACCCGAAGCGGAGGAAGCGGTCAAGGCCGCCGGTTAGTGAAAAAATTGCGGCCTTCGTGTTAATATCGCCTATAGTCACGGAGGTCTGTAGTGCAAACCCAATTCATAAATCTACGTTTTCTCATTTCTGTAATGACGGTGTTCGCGATATTCGCAGCCGTCACTTTTGTTTTCTCGCCTACACAGAAAGCTCAAGTTTTTGTTAAGCAAAATCCAAAAGCTACGTATCAAAAGTTTGCGAACGAAGATGAGATCACGCGCGCCATTCGCAGCAAGGATATCGAGCTTGTACGAGTCGAGATCGGTAGTCCTGCCGACCACAGACGCGCGGCGAAATACGGAAAGATAATTAACGACTACGGTTCTTTTGTCGTCATTGCAAAAAAGCGAGGAGCGAATATTAACCGCAGCGGCCTTCGCACTCAGCCGATCGAGAGAACGGTTAATTTGCCCGGCGCAAAGTTCGATCCGTTGAACGAGCCGCCAACCGGGACCGTCCGTCCAAACACAGCCGAAGCGACCGGAGAGAAGGGTTATTACATTGTGCAGTTCGGCGGCATTGTCAACGACGAGTGGCTCGACAGCCTTCGCGACGTCGGCGTCGAATTTTTGCAGTATGTTCCGCACAATGCATTTTTTGTTTACGCCGATGGTAATGCGATCTCCAAAGCAGCCGCGCATTCGCGCGTGCGATGGACGGGAGCATTTCTGCCAGAACACAAAGTTAACTCCGTGCTGAGCGATCAATTGAATGCGGCAAAATCCGGCAAACTTCCGCCGAGTGGCATCTCGCCGCTTGAGATGACCGGAGAGAACACATCAATCTTCGATATCGCGGTTTTCAAACGCGGCGATCTCGAACGCATCTCGAACTTAGTTCAGTCAAACTACGGCGGACGTGTGAAAGCCGTCATCGATCTGCCGGGCAATTATTTTAATGTTGTGCGCGCCGAATTAACGCTCGACGAGGTCCTTCGGATTGCCGAGATTCCCGATGTGATCACGATCGACTTTTATAGCAGGCCAAGGATCGAAGATGAACGCGCCGCACACATCGTCGCCGGTAATTACACCGGCCCGACGACAATCTCCGGCCCTGGCTATAATCCGCTGACACAATTTGGTGTCAATGGACTAAACGTCACAATTTCTATGGTCGATGACGGCGTGAGTATTCCCGGCAATGGTGGATTTTACGTGACCTCGGCAAACACTGTCGATGGCCCGCTTCGCGGCTCGGCTGCGGGCGCGACGGGTGGTCACGGCCACATTAACGCGAGCATCATTTCCGGCGATGCTCCGTTCGGAATTCTGGATCCGACCGGTCACAACTATGGAATTGGTGTCGCTCCAAAGTCACATATCATTAATATTCCGATGCTCACCGGTGGATATTCCGGTCTCGAAGCCGACGCGTATAACGACACCGTTGTTACGAACGGACCGAACGGCGTTCGCGGTTCGATAAGCAATAACAGCTGGGGCAACGGCACAAACGCTAATGTCTACGACACATACACGTCGCAGTTTGACGGTTATGTGCGCGACGCTTCGGCTGCGGCTTCGATCGACCCGATTTCACTGATTTTCTCTGCCGGCAATTCGGGTCCGGGGGCCAACACACTCACGAGACCAAAGGCAGCAAAAAACATAATCGCAACCGGCAATTCCGAAAATGTAAGGAGCGAACTAGGCAGCACCCAGGCAGACAACCTCGAGGACCTGAGATCTTCATCGAGCCGCGGGCCTGCGGCCGATGGTCGTGTAAAACCGGACATTACCGCGCCTGGAACAGTCATTACGGGCAGCCGTGCCGGAACGTGCGCCAGCGTGTCGAGCTGCTTCGACGCGAATCACGCTTACAGCACCGGAACTTCGCACGCCGCGCCACAGATCGCGGGGGTGGCAGCTTTGTTCACGCAATTCTGGAAAGACAATAACGGCGGTAACAACCCGAGCCCGGCTTTGATCAAAGCCGCCGTAATCAACACCGCACAGGAAATGACCGGCATCAACGTGACGGCAGCTCTTCCAAACGGAGCCGAGGGCTGGGGACGCGTCAACACAAAATTCATGCTCAATACCGGCGTCGCGATGAAGCATGTGAATCAGACGACAGCATTCAGCGATCCGGGCAATAATATTACTTACACGGGAACCGTCGCCGACGCGAGTAAACCGATTCGCATCAGCTTGGTTTGGACCGATCCGCCCGGCGCCGCAAACGCAAATCCGGCGCTTGTAAACAATCTCGATCTGACTGTCACGATCGGAGCCAACATTTATCGCGGTAACGTATTTACCGGTGGCGTATCAACGACCGGCGGCTCGGCCGACACGATCAATAACGTCGAGAATATCTTTCTTCCGTCCGGGGTCGCTGCCGGAACACCTTTCTCAATTCAGATCTCGGCGACGGCCATCAATGGCGACGGCATTCTCGGTAACGCCGACACGACCGATCAACATTTCGCCCTCGTAGCTTACAATTTTAGTGAAAGCCTTCTGGTGACTCGGCGGGCGCCGTTTGATTATGATGGAGATGACAGGACGGATTTGTCGATCTTTCGTCCGGCGGCGGGTGAGTGGTGGTATCAGCGTTCGTCGACGGGCATCGTCTCGGCGGGAGCATTCGGCACGTCGACCGACAAGATCACTCCCGGTGACTTCACGGGCGACGGCAGGACGGACATCGCTTTTTGGCGACCCAGCACGGGCGAGTGGTATATCTTGAGGAGCGAGGACAATTCGTTCTTCGCGTTTCCATTCGGTTCGGCCGGCGACATTCCCGTACCCGCCGATTACGATAACGACACCAAAACCGACGCGGCCGTTTTTCGTCCGTCGACAAACACCTGGTTTGTTCTGAAATCGAATGGCGGCGGCGTCGATATCTACAGCTTTGGCACGACCGGTGACAAGCCTGTGGTCGGCGATTATGACGGCGACAACAGGACGGATATCGCGATCTTTCGTCCGTCGACGGGTGAGTGGTGGGTTCGACGAAGTTCGAACGGATCAGTTTTTGTCGTGACGTTCGGCACATTGACCGACAGGCCGGTTCAGGGTCATTACACGACCGACAACAAGGTCGATCATGCGTTCTGGCGACCCTCGACCGGCGAGTGGTTCATCCTTAGAAGCGAAGACTTCTCGTACGCCGCCGCACAATTTGGTGCAAGTACCGACATTCCCGTACCGGGAGACTACGACGGCGATGACCGTTTTGACCTGGCCGTGTTCCGCCCGAGCGGCGGTAACTGGTTTCTCCTACGCTCGACCGCCGGCCTCGCTATTCAGCAATTCGGACTCTCGACCGACACGCCAACTCCGAGTGCTTACGTGCCGTGAATCGCTTAAATATCAGCAGTATCGGAACTTACAGGCAGTCATTTTGTGGCTGCCTTTTTGTGTCTTTGCAATTTTTTGTAGGTTGCTATAAACTGCTTTCGCTTTCACAATAACTAAAATAAAACGCAGAAATTGGTGTTTTATGTGTGAAACGCTATTTCACATACGCTTGTTTTGTGCTAAGCTTCTTTCAGGTTAAGAAAATCCAACTTGAAAAGGAGCAAACAAATGGACGGAGGAACGGGAATGAGCATAGATAAAGGAAAAGCTATCGAATCGGCGTTGGCGCAGATCGAGAAAAAATATGGCAAAGGGTCGATCATGCGGCTCGGCGAAAAACCGCGCGAAGAAATCGGTGCGATCTCGACGAATTGCTTAAGCCTCGACGCGGCTATCGGCGTCGGAGGCTTTCCGCGTGGCCGTATTGTTGAGGTTTACGGGCCTGAGAGCTCGGGTAAAACAACGCTCGCTCTAACGGTTGTCGCCTCGGCGCAAAAGACCGGCGGCATTTGCGCGTATATCGACGCCGAACACGCAATGGATCCTGAATACGCGACAAAGCTCGGTGTCAATATCGACGATATGCTGATTTCGCAACCTGACTCGGGCGAACAGGCCCTCGAAATCGCCGAAACGCTCGTGCGTTCAAACAGCGTCGATGTCATCGTGATCGACTCAGTCGCGGCTTTGGTTCCGCGTGCGGAACTCGATGGCGAAATGGGCGACTCGCTTCCCGGCTTACAGGCGCGCCTTATGTCACAGGCGCTGCGCAAAATTACGGCGATCGTCGCAAATTCGCACACGTGCTTTGTCTTTATCAATCAGCTTCGCGAAAAGATCGGCGTGTTCTTTGGCTCGCCCGAGACGACGACGGGCGGCAAGGCGCTGAAATTCTATGCCAGTCTGCGACTCGACATCCGACGCATCGGTGCGATCAAGGACGGCGACAAGGTCGTCGGCAATCGCACGCGCGTCAAAGTCGTTAAAAACAAATGCGCGCCGCCGTTTCGTGAATCTGAATTCGACATAATGTATGGCGAAGGCATCTCGCGCGAAGGCGATCTCATCGATCTCGCCGTCAACAACAACGTTATAGAGAAATCGGGTTCGTGGTTTTCATACAAAGGTGAACGCCTCGGTCAGGGACGCGAAAACGTCAAGAATTATTTAAAAGAGAATGTCGA
>JANOGL010000200.1:0-8868 GCA_031405985.1 Acidobacteriota bacterium
AGCTGTTCGCTCGGTTTGAGTGATCGCGTGACATTCCTCGGACAACGTTCTGACGTTTTGGAATTGATTGCCGGAATGGACATTGTTGCATTATCATCTCTCAATGAAGGCACTCCGTTGTCACTGATCGAGGCAATGGCCAGCGGGGTTCCGGTAGTTGCAACCGGCGTTGGCGGCGTGGTCGATCTACTTGGCGAGATCGATGAAACGAAGGACGGCTTTGACGTTTGCCATCGCGGTATTATGGTTCAGTCCGGCAACGCTCGATCGCTATGTGACGGGTTGATGTTTTTAGCTCAAAATGACAGTTTGCGCAAAACTCTGTCACAACGCGGAAAGAAATTTGTTCGGTCAGAGTATTCGATCGATCGACTAACCAACGATATGAGAGATCTCTATCGCGGGTTGATATCCGTCTAAACAAATGTCCGGATTCACAGCAAATCCATTTTTTGTCACCGCAGCCAGCCTCTTGGTGAGCGTGCTCGCAACAATGTCTGTGCGATGGTTTGCTTTGAAATACGGATTTGTCGCGAAGCCAAAATCCGACCGCTGGCACAAGCGGCCGACGGCTATGCTCGGCGGCGTTGCAATATTTATTGCCACGATAGTAGTGTATTTTGCGTTCGTTCCGCCGACGCGCGAATCGCTGATTGTCATCGGCGCAAGCTCACTGCTTTTTGCCGTCGGTCTCGTAGACGATCTTATTAGCATTCGCCCGTATCAAAAATTGATCGGACAACTTATCGGCGCCGGCATACTTGTGCTGTCCGGTTTAACGATCCCGCTCACGGGCTACGACATCATCGACATTTGGATCACTGTGCTTTGGGTCGTAGGGATTACGAATGCCGTTAATCTGCTCGACAACATGGACGGTCTCGCCGTCGGCATATCGGCGATTGCCGCGCTTTCACTCGCGATGAATTTTGCTGCGAATGGACAGACTGCAGAACTTCTGCTAGTCGCGACATTGATCGGCGCGCTCGTTGGCTTTTTATTTTTTAACTTCAATCCGGCGTCGATCTTCATGGGTGATTGCGGATCGATGTTTATCGGTTTTCTTTTGTCCAGCTCTGTATTGTTGAATCAAATCGGCGGGCGATCTCGCGGAGTTGTTGCGATTCTCGCCGTGCCGGTTCTGATACTTTTTGTTCCGATCTTCGACACGACATTCGTAACTGTCTTAAGAAAGTTGTGGGGCAAAAAAGCGTCGCAGGGCGGCCGCGATCACACGTCGCACAGGCTGGTCGCACTCGGTTTGTCAGAACGAACGGCTGTAATAATGCTATACAGTTTTGCGATCGCCGCCGGAGCTCTCGCCTTGCTCGTCGGACAGATCAGCCCGATCAAAAGTTTTGCTCTGATTGCGTTTTTCATAGTCATTCTCGTCATTCTCGGCGTATTTTTGTCGAAGGTAAAAGTCTACGAGGGTGAGAATGAAGAACAAGCCGCGAACGAAAATGCCGTCTTTGCATTTCTCGTGACTGTATCGCACAAGCGGCGCGTCTTCGAAGTTTTTCTTGACGCGTTTCTCATAACGCTCGCGTATTACTCGGCGTGGGCGATCTTATTCAATTCGTTTGAGGACTCGATCAATTGGGGCCTTTTTCTGAAAACTTTACCATTACTGATTTTGATAAAACTCGCGGCATTTCTAGTCGTCGGCGTTTATCGCGGCCTATGGCGTTACACCAGCATCGGCGATCTGATCACGTTTACAAAGGGCGTCGTCCTCGGCTCGGCTTTGAGTGTAATTGCAATTCTTTTGATCTATCGTTTCCAAGGGTTTTCGCGCACGGTTTTTATTCTTGACGGGATGCTGTTGCTTCTTGCTGTAGTCGGCAGCCGCATGGCGTTTCGCGTCATTCGCCAGATTTTACCGATGCCAGCCGCAAGTGATGGGCGCAAAGTATTGATCTACGGCGCGGGCGACGGCGGCGAAATGTTGCTGCGCGAACTGAACAATAACCCTGAATGGAATTATGTGCCGATCGGTTTTGTCGACGACGATCCGCTAAAAAAAGACAAGGTAATTCATGGCCTGAAAGTTTTTGACGGCAAGCCCGATGTATCGGGACTCGCAGAAATTTGTCGCGAAAAAGATGTCGCCGAAATTCTGATCTCTGTTCGCAAAATGTCGCCCGAGCAGCTAAAACGGGTACGCGAAATTTGTGACGACAACGACGTGATTCTCAAACGGGCCCTATTAAAGATCGAGCCGGTCGATCTCGTGTAGACTCTTAAGCTTGTCGCTGAAACTTGTAAAACTTGAAAACAACTTGCTCGCCCGCGTCGTGTTCGTCGCGGCCGCAGCCGCCTGTCTCTTCACAAGCTGGACGTTTGTAAAGTGGAACTTTGCCACAGCGATCTCCACTCACCTCGACCCGCGTCTCGCCGAATCGAGACTCATTGCCGAATGGCTCGCTGAAATTTCGCCTAATGACCCTGGTGCACATTATGCGCTTGCCGTCGCGCTCGAAAAAAGTTTTGAGCCCGGCGATTTCGAACGCGCATTGAGTGAATACGAACGCGCGGCCGAGCTGTCGCCAAACAACTATCTGATGTGGCTCGCCCTTGCACGTGCGAGTAGTCGCAGTGGTAACGTTGAACGCGCGCAAAATGCGTTTAGCCGTGCGTTGGATCTCGCGCCAAATTACGCAAACGTCTCGTGGGCGTACGGGAATTTTCTTGTCCGGCAAAATCGTGTTGACGAAGGTTTCGCCTTGATCGCAAAAGCTGCAGCGTCACATCCGAATTACTCCGGACCGGCGGCCGTGCTCGCGATGCAGATCTTTGACAACGACGTCGACCGCGTTCGCAGCGTACTTGGCGGCGGCGAAGAATCGGATGTCGCTCTCGCCCCGGTTCTCGCTTCGCTTAAACGTTATGACGATTCTTTCGACGCGTGGAATCGGCTGCCGAATGATCGCAAAATTTCAAAATACAAAGAACTCGGCAAACTTTTGATCGGATATATGGCTGGCGGTGGCCAATTTCGCCACGCCGCGCGCATAACGGCCGTTCTCGCCGAAAGCGACGCTCCGAAACCCGTGATAGGAGAAGTTACAAATAGCGGTTTTGAGAATGAAGTAAAGCTGAAGAAAGCCGTGCAATTTGAGTGGCAGATCGGTGAAGGCACCGAGCCGCAGATTGGCCTCAGTCAAACCCATAAACACACAGGAAATTATGGGCTTTGGATCGTTTTCAACACTTTTGAGACACGCGATTTTAGGCAAGTTTCCCAGACCGTCGCGGTCGAACCAGGCTCTCTTTACAGGTTCGAAGCATATTACATATCGGCGCTTAAGACTGCTTCGAAACTGAAATTCGAGATCGTCAATCCCACGACCGGCCTGGTGTTAGCGACAACAAACGAAATGCTGCCGAACAATCAATGGTCGTCATTGACCACGGAGTTAGCGATCCCCACCGACGTTGATGGCATAAAGATCCAACTGCGCCGCGAGGGCTGCAACGGCCCGGCTTGTCCGGTTACAGGAACGCTCGGGCTCGATGATATTTCGATAACGCGTTTGCAAAAATGATCTCTGTGCAAAACATCACCATTGGTAACGAGTTATCACGAATAAGTTCGGCGATTTTCTTTTTGTTGTGTCTGATACCGGCGCTTGGAACGATCATTTTTGGCGCGGTCGATGAAACGACGTGGATAATCATCTCGGTCGTTTGGGCAGCTATAATTCTGCTGTGGTTAGCCGAAGCGTGGAAAGGCGGCGGCCTCCGTTTGAAAGCTTCGTCGCTGCTGCTGCCGCTCGCGATTCTAATTTTTATTGGCGTAGTGCAGTTGCTGCCGACACCGTTCGCCTCGCTCAACTATGCAGCAACGCGCTTTTTTGTCGGGCGCCTGATTGTTTACTTTGTATTTTTCGCAGCGTGCCTGACGTTTATTAACAACGAACAGCGACTAAAGAAAGTCGTGTGGTTCGTCGTCATCTTTGGCTCGGTGATGGCTTTTTACGGTATTCTGCAATGGCTTGCAAATCCAGTCGGCATCTACGGCCTGCGCGGCACACCGCAGGCGATACCGTTCGGGCCGTTCGTCAATCAACATCATTTTGCCGCGTTTATGGAAATGACCGGCGGCGTCACGCTCGGACTTCTTTTTGGCGGCAAGCGCTCACGCGATCGCGTGATGCTGCTCGTTCTGGCAGTTGTTATCATGGGAGCCGCCGTCGGTTTTACAAGCTCACGCGGCGGGCTGCTTGGCTTTGTTTCCGTTCTCGCATTTGTGATCTTGATGCAACTGTTAACCCCAAAGCATCGAACGGACGCAGGCGATAATGTCCATTTAGTGGCGCAGCGAAAGATCGTGGTCGCGGCGTCGGGACTCGCGTTAATAGTCATAATTTTCAGTGTGATTCTCTTTCTCGGCGGGAACGATCAACTGCTTCGCGGAACGGGTGCGATCCGTGACGATGTTGATGTTTCGACAGGAAGATTTCACTTCTGGCCGATCGCGTTAAAGATTTTTCTTGGTCATCCGATATTAGGTGCAGGCTTTGACGCGTTCGGCGTCGCGTTTACCAAATACGATACCTGGAGCGGCGTCCTGCGTGTCGAACAGGCGCACAACGAATACTTACAAACGCTCGCCGACTCCGGCATCATCGGTCTAATCTGTGTCGTTGCATTTATCTTTCTGTTGTTTAGAAAAGGAATCGCGACTATTTTGTCGCAACGTGGATTTAGGAAGAGTGCTGCGGTCGGAGCGCTTGCGGGCTGTTTTGGGATTTTGGTTCACAGTTTTTTCGACTTTCCGCTGCGCACACATTCGAATACATTTTTCTTCTTCGTGTTAGTTGCGATTGCGACGGTTCCAATCGTTGCCGACACAACGCAAAAACGCCGACGCTCGTCTAGCGAACATTAACCGCGATCGTGCGTTTACCACAAGGCATCTCAAACGTCACCTGATAAACACCGAGGCGATCGCTCAGTGATTGCAACACAAAAAGAGCGCGCGTCGTCAACCCCGCGATCGGCTCGCGGCGAACCGTCACGTCCTTCGGACTCGACGACGAAGCCTGAACTGAATCCACATCGTTGTCATTGTCGAGCCCGACGATCACCGCCAGCTTTCCGCTGTTGCTCTTCAGATTGATCGTCTCTTCGCTTACCGTGATCTTGCACGGCACAATTTCAGCCGGAGGATCAGGCTTTGTTTCGACAATTCGCGCACGAACATCCTCAGCGATCGGCGGCGATTCAGGCGTGGGCGTCGGTGTTGGAACCGGTGTGGGTGAGGGCGTTGGCTCTACAGCAGATGCGGGCGTAGGACTCGGTTCTGGTTTTGTTTCGCTGGCCGTCGGTTGATCCGCGCTCGGTACCGGAATCGTGATGATCACCGGTGGAAACAATTCCCTTGTCTTCACATCGGTTTTCACATCGGGCGTCGGCTGCGGCGTCGGTGAATTTTGCGGCTCAGGCGTTGTTTCCGGTGAAGGGCTTGGCGATAGTTCAGCCGATGGTGTTGGTTTTGCTGCTTCGGGCGTCGGCGAAACTTCGGTCAACGGCGTTGGCACCGGTCGTATCTCTTCGGGCGATGGCGTGGCTACAGGCACGATTGACGGGATTGGTTTTGGAATGTCAGGTGTCGGGGCCGGTTCAATTTTTATCTCGGGCGTCGGGTCGGGCTTTACTTCCGGCGTCGGTATCGGAGCCGCCTCAGTCTTTAGCGCGATTGTCTCGGGAGCAACTTGGGGAACTAGATTTGGCCCGATCTTGTCGGCAAGCCCTTCGGTGCTGCCATTGACTTTTCGATATTGCGATTCGATAACGCCGTAGCGAATCACGTCGGGACGCTCGGCGCTCTTGTAACTTTTGATATACATCTCGAGGGCCTCGGTGTTTTTGCCCGCAAGCGCGTACGCCGCGCCGAGCCGCCACGTGCTCGAGCGCCACCAAGTGCTGTCAGCGGGCAGTACGCCGATTGCGCGCCTGAGTCGAATTATCGCCTCGTCAGCTGAGCCGAGATTATATTGCGCCCACCCGGCGATCTCCTCGACGCGACCACGCAGAACTGCCGATAGAGTATGACGCGGCAAATCGGGCACGACGATGTATTCGCCTTTTGTCGCGGCGATAGCGCGGCTTTCGTAAAGCTCGTTCGCCATCACTGCGATCGTGGAATTAGGGCCAGCGAGGCCGTCGTCTACTCCTAAGGTCGCAGCTTTCGTCAATTCAAGCACCTTAAGCAACGCCGTCTTTTTTTCCAACAACTGCGACGCCGCGAAAATCTGACGATAGACTTTCATCCGGTCGCCGCCTTTTACAAACTGATCGACGGCAGCGGCGAGGTTTTGGTCCTTTATTTCTGCCGAGTCGAGCTGCTGTCTGAGTTCGAGAAGTCCGGCGAGACGTGCGGCGTTCTCAGAATCGTCGGCTGCAGTCGAGGCGAAGATGCTCGCTCGTCTTTCGTCACCGACAAGTTCCCTTAAGTTATGCGCGTCGCGCGCAACTCGGCCGCCGAGATTTGTGCTTACCTTGCCGTCCGTGATTTTAAAGACGCTGCGCAGACCTTCGGCAGCCTCTCGATAATAACCGGCTGCAAGCCGCGCGGAGGCAAGTTCGTATTCAACTGTCGGAAAATTTCCGTAACGCCGCGCGGCCAGCAAAGCCTTTTCAGCATCGGCCGCCCTGTTTTGCATCAATAAACCGCGCGCAAGGGCAATGTGCGACCAAATAAATCGCGGGTCGCTGTCGATGGCTTTTCCCGCCAACTCGACTGCTTTCACACCTTCGTTGTGAGCCGCGTACCAATATGCGGCCCCGGCGAGAAGGATCACATTGCCCGGATTTACCTCGAGCGATCTCGCTAGTTCAGCCTCGGCGTCTGCACGTTTATCGGCGTCAAATAGCGCGAGTATCAAACCTGTCTGTGCAGGAAGACTATTCGCATCAGCCGTTAGAATTTCGCGATAAAGGGCTACCGATTCGTCCGCTTTGCCAAGCGCACGCTTCATCTCGGCAAGTCCGCGTTTTGCGTCGAGCGAAGTCGGGTCGAGTTCGAGGGCGCGTTCGTAGGCCGACGCAGAACCGAACAGCTGAAAATCGATACGGTTTGCCAACCCGAGTGTTTGATAGGCAACGGACGAATTTGGGTCGAGCGCGATCGCGTTTAAACTCACGCGTCTTGCCTCGCCGCCGTTCTCAATCATCATGTAAAAGTTCGCAACATCGAGTAGTTGTTTTAGGTTCCCGTCCGCTTTGCTTTCGAGAGTTTTTTCGATCTCGATGGCGCTCTCGCGTGCTCCGCGAAAATACAAATTCGCTGCGATCTTAGAAAGCGCTTCCGTCCACAACTGTTCCGGGATTGGCTTTGGCGCGTCTGTTGCAGCGGCTCTGAAAGCGGCGGCAGCGCCGTCCGTTTCACTGGCCGCGAGTTTTTCATTACCAGTGTCGGTGCGAAGTAAAGCGATCAATGTAAGTGCTTCTTTTTTTCGAGTAGATTTTGGAAACGTCTCATTGAATTTCTGTAAAGCTGCAATACGCGCGTCTCGCGGATCGGTAATTACAGCCTTTTCCCAAGCGGCTTTTTCATCAGGCTTTTTAGGAGGCGTCACCGAAGACTTTTGTTTTGCCGTAGTGGGTGGTTTCGATGGCGCTGCGGATGGCTTAGATTTCGCAGCGGTATTCTTTTTTGCGGGTGTTGCCGTGGTTTTTGGCTTGAACTTTACTGCAGTAGATTTTTTTGATGGCGTTGCTTTTGGCTTTGCAGTTTGTGTTTTAGGTTTTGGCTTGTTCGTTTGCGCCAGGTTCAGAAATGAAACCGCGCACAATACAAAAATAATTGCAAAAACTTTCATAAAACTTAAGCCTAACGAACTTCAAAATCATAACATGCGAATTGCGTTTTCGCACCGCCGAATCTATCCTCGCTTTTATGACCGAACTCGATCAAGTCTGGTCGCAAATGCTCGCCGACGCGGGCGATAAGGCCAATGAAGAAGGCCGCCAGCACGTCGTTGAATATCTTCGTCTACGCGCGACCAATGATGCGATTCGAAGCAAAGGCGTCGCTTGGCTGATCGATGCATTTATCGAAGTTGCGACAGACGCCCAGCGTGAAAGACTAAGCCTATCGATCGAACGCTTTGAGCCGCATGAGTTTGCGCACGGCAATTCGACTATGGTCGGCACGCAGCTGGTTGTTCGACACGGGGTGAGATGTTTGAGGGTCGAGTCCGGTTGGGCTCGGATCCCCGAGCACGGAATCATGCGGAAGGCAGCGCTCGCCGTCGCAAATATCACGCATTTTGGCTTACCAAATGCCAGCGCCAATATTCATCTGATTCATCACGATGACGAACTGCCCTGTTGGATAGATGATAAACAGAATGCTGTTGATACGGCCGTTATCCGGCAGCATTTCGACACGCTGCTCGACACTTGATATGCGGTTTTGGCAAAACCGCACAATTTGCGATAGACTTTTTGATTAGCCATTAGTGGGAGAAACAGTAAGACGTGAAAGCAGAATTAAGCAAATTGATAGAGTTACAAAAGACGGATACAAACCTTCGCCGCTTGAAACAGGCGTTGGAAACAGCAGACGAGAGGCGTGCGGAGATTGAACAAGAGTTTGAACAGCACGCCTTTTCTATACGCGAAATTCAGAAGAAACGTGACGACCTCAACGCGAGCCGCGCCGACCTTGAAAAACAGATCGCCGAGAATAGAACCTATCTCGAGCGCGCCGAGCGCAATCTGAAACACGCGCAAAATTCAAAAGAGTACGAAACCGCAATGCGCGAGACCGACGCTCTACAAAAGCAAATTTCCGCATTCGAAACTCAGATCGTCGAAGCGATGGACGAAGTCGAACGCGTCGAAAAAGAACTCGAG
>JANOGL010000014.1:0-1977 GCA_031405985.1 Acidobacteriota bacterium
GTCGCTGCTCTCGAAGCGCGCATTTCAGCAGTTCCGAGCGTTCGTGTCGCACTTGAAGGCATCAAGGAGCGGTACAGTTCGGCGAAGCAAACTTACGATGAAACGTTGAGGAAAAAGAATGACGCGGGAATCGTCGTCGGCGTCGAGACAAATGCGCAGGGCGAAACGATCCGCGTGCAGGACCCGGCGAATGTTCCGCAGTCACCAGTTGCTCCGAAGCGCGCGTTGCTGACGCTTCTCGGCGCAGGTATCGGGTTGTTCATTGGCCTGATCTTTGCGGCATTCTTTGAAATTCCGCGACTCCTCAGAATTCAAAATCTCGACGATGCGAAGCATTACACACAGCTTCCGGTTCTAGCGACTGTACCGCCTCTGCTTTCAGTCGGCGAAAAAGCGTGGATACAACGTTCGAGCTGGCTAAAGCTGGCAGCCGGAGCCGCAGCCGCTATCGGCGTTATTCCAGTAATAGTTTTGATACTTCAGGCGACGAAGGTTTTTGACAGGTTGATCTCGTAGACAGCCCATACGCGAGAGGTGATTTATGTATAAAGAATTTTTTGGTTTAGACGATTTTCCGTTCACGCTGACGCCCGATCCGCGATTCATCGTGTTCACGCCGAGCTATAACGAGGTGCTCGCGAGCCTGTATTACGGGCTTGAGAACTCAAAAGGCTTGATCGTGCTAACCGGCGAGGTCGGCACTGGAAAGACGACGGCTCTTCGCTGGATATTGCGGCGGCTCGATGCAAGCGTATTGGCGGCGTATGTTTTCAATCCGCGTTTGTCGGTCGAGGAATTTTTTCATCACGTAACGCAGATGCTCGGCATCAAGGACTGGACGAATAAATCTGAAATGCTCACGACCTTGGGGCGCGTACTCGAAGAGCGTCATCGTCGCGGGCTTCGCACGGTGATCATCATCGACGAGGCTCACGAGCTGTCGGACTTCGTGCTCGAAGAGATTAGGTTGTTACTCAATTTTGAATCAGACAACGCAAAGCATCTCCAGATCGTGCTCACAGGTCAGCCTGAGCTGCGTGACCGTTTGAATCAGCCGAATTTACGGCAGTTCAAACAACGCGTGGCTCTTCGATGCAACATGCACGCGTTTCCAAATGTCGAAGAGGTCGATCGCTACATCACGGAGCGCTTGCTGATCGCGGGTTCGCAGCAACCGAGCGTGTTCACGCCCGACGCTGTCGATTTTCTGTTCCGCTGTTCCGAAGGAATTCCGCGCAACATCAACAACATTTGTGACAACGCAATGCTCGCGGCGTACTCGAACGGCGCACTAACGATCGGTCGACAAATTATCGAAGAGGTCGCGGACAATCTCGACATGCTTCCGCGTAACGAGGCCCTCCACGCCGCCGACGTGGCTCTCGATATTCCATCCGAGGGCAACGTCATGCGACCCGAAGCGAGCGACGATATGATCTACGGCCAGGCACGTCACGAGGCCGTCAAACCGCGAATGTTTAATGAAGAACTAAACATAAACGGCTATACGAACGGCGTAGCACGAGAACGTAACGGTAACGGCAACGCGAATGGCAACGGTCATTCGAATGGCAATGGCCACTCAAACAGCAACGGACTTCATTTCGAGAAAATCGAGGACGATATTTTGCTCGAGATCGACGACCTGATTGCTCCATTCAGAAAGTTCTAGGACACACGAGAATTAGCAAAGCGTAGCTACACGAGATGAGCATTCTAAAAGCATTACAAAAGAAGCGTACCGAAGAACTTGGCGGTCATAGGCCGGCGAGAAATTCACAGAACATTGTCGCGTTCGACCGCAGCAGTCGAGAGGTGAATACGCCGCCCGATCTGCTCGGGCAAGCGGACTTTGTTATCGGTCGAAGCCGAAAGCCGACTGGCGCATCGGCACCGAACACGAGAAGTTCATTTACTGCCGCGAGACGCTGAAACCCGTCGGCTATGACGGCCGCAACGGCATTCGCGCGATCCTTG
>JANOGL010000206.1:0-7012 GCA_031405985.1 Acidobacteriota bacterium
CGGACTTGGTTGACCTTGTTGCCGGCGAACCAGTTATGCGTGAAATTATAGCCATCGGTGTTTCGGATGCGGCCAATTATCGAGTCCGCAATTCGATTGGTGCCGCTAAAGGCACGAAGGTCGTTTGAACGCCCGAGCTGCCATGAAAAAACAAAGCTCTGGCTCTTAGATATACTCCAATCAACCCTATTAGTGAGTATGTGGGTTAGTGCCGGCGTGGCAGTTGGAAGCAAATAGTTGCCAACGGTGACTGGCGGACAGGTAAAACCCGTTGGGCACGTCCCCGCGGCCACGGCAAACGTACCGGTCGCGGGATGGTTCGGAGCGGGAAGAGTAAAACTCGAACTACCTCCCGATACGGGTGTCCACGCATCAAGGACGGTAGTGTCAAAGGTATTGTTATACTCGTACGAGCTGAAAAAGAAAAGTTTGTTCTTGATTATCGGGCCGCCAAACGTGAACCCCGGATTGCGCTCCTGCAGTGGCGGTCGACCGATGAAACGACGATTATTGTTCCAAGTATTCGCATTCAAGCTCTCGTCTCGAAAATAGAGATATGCACGACCTCTGAATCTATTGCTGCCACCGCGCGTTGCCAAATTAACACGTCCACCGGAGGCTCGTCCATATTCGGCCGAAAACTGATTTGTAATGACCTGAACCTCGCTGATTGCATCGATCGAGGGTTGAAAACGGAAGGACGCTCCTCGGTCATCGTTATTATCAAGTCCGTCGATAGTGATGTTATTTGAATACGCGGCCCCACCCGACAATCCGAAAATACCTGCCTCCTCCGGCGTTGTGCCCGGTGCGCTTTGACCGCGTGTTCCTCGATCGCTCGAGAGATCTCGGGTAGAGAGTTGCTCTTCTGCAGTTCCGCCTAGGGTGAGCACCAAGTCAAGGGGATTGCGCGAGTCGACGGGAAGCTCTTCTATTTCGCGTTGGGTGATCGTACCGCCGACGATTGTGCGGGTCGTGTCAACGGCGGGGCCGTCGTCGCCGGAGACGGTTACGGTTGTTTCGGCGCGTACGTCCGCGGGCGAGAGTTTGAAGTCTTGCTGCACGTTCTGAGCCGAGATTGTCGCTATCGGCGAAGTTTCCTGCGTGCCAAAGCCGCTCTGAGCGGCCTTGATCTTATAAGTGCCGGGCTTTAATTGGACAATTTTATAGCGTCCGTCGTCGTCTGTTATGACGGTGCGTGTCACGCCGGTTTCGACGGACGTGGCGGTGACGCTGGCACCGACGACGGCGAGGCCGTTCGTGTCGGTGACCTTGCCTGTCACGGTCACGTTGTCGAGGTCCTGAGCGACTGCGGCGAAGGCAAACGCGCAAACTAAAAGTGCAAACGCAAAACTGCGAGACAAACTTCTAAATAACATCATAAACTCCTACATTAATGGTCAATCGGATGTGAGAATCGTAACGCAGAACGCACGTGAAAGCAATTTTAAGAGCCGCTAAAATTACTCGTCGGGAGCGAAAGTTTCGCGTGTGCGTGTAACGCGAATTCGCGAGACAGGGATGAGAGCTTCGCTCGACGAGAACGCTTCGCTGTGGCGTGCGAATTCGCTTGCGTGCTCTTTCAGATACTCGAAAAACTGTTCAAATTCGCGCTGCATCTGGCCCATCTTTTCGCGCATGTTAAGGATGATCTCGACGCCGGCGAGGTTGACGCCGAGTTCGCGCGTGAGCGAGAGAATAACCTCGAGGCGTTCGAGGTCACTGTCCTCGTAGAGCCGCGTGTTGCCGATCGAACGCGACGGCGCGAGCAGGCCTTCTCGCTCATACAACCTCAGCGTCTGCGGATGAATGTCGTAAAGCTCCGCGACGGCACTGATCGTGTATGTTTTGATGCGTTTCTTCATCACTTTTCGCGCAGAGTCACAAATCTCAACGCAAATTCAAACAGGATAGACATGATAAACAGGATTTGGGAATCGAAATTTGCGTAACGAAAAAAAATATCATGTCTATCCTGTACATCCTGTCAATTTTTTTTGCTACCCATCGACAGTTTAATTTACTCTAGCCCTATCACCTTGCGCGGATTTTCGGGGTTGAGTTTCTCAAACTGCCTCAGCACGTCCTTTGTTTCTTCCGAGATGACTCGCGGCAGCGTAATCTTCACCTCGACAAACTGATCGCCACGAAGCGTCGGATTTCTTAAGCTAGGGAACCCGCGCTCGCGCAAGCGAAATTTCTGCCCCGATTCAGTTCCCGCAGGGATTTTTAGCTGGGCTTTGCCTTCGACGGTCGGAACCTCGATCTTCGTGCCGAGCGCGGCCTCGCTGACCGTAATCGGCACGATGATGTAGATGTTGTCACCGCGTCGATCGAGGAATTTGTGCTTGCCGACGTTTGTCAGAATATAAAGATCGCCGGGTTGAGCTCCCAACCGGCCGCCGTGACCTTTCTTCGGCACGCGAACACGCGAGCCGGTGTCGACGCCCGCCGGAATTTTGATCTTCACCTGCTCGGTCTTTGGCGTTACGCCCTTGCCGTTGCAAAGCGAGCACGGCTGGCGGCGACGGCCTGTGCCTTCGCAGTCGGAACAGCCTTGCGAAAACTGTAAACGCCCGCCGGTTCGCATAACTTGACCCGTGCCTTTGCACGTCGGACACGTGATTACTGGCCCGCCGGTGTCGCCAGCGCCCTGGCAACGCGAACATTGCTCGCTGCGATTTACGGTGATGTTGCGTGTGAGGCCGGTGAACGACTCCTCAAAACTCATCGACAGCGGAATCTCGATGTCACGGCCTTTTTTTGGCAGCGGACGCGGCGGTTCGGGCTGTGCTTTCGCACCACTACCTCCGAACAAGTCTGCAAAAATATCACGAAGGCCGCCTCCGCCGCCGCTCGTCGAACTGCTTGAAAAATCAAAACCCGAAAAATCAAAACCCGGCGGCACTCCACCAGCACCTGATGACGCGCCGCTGGCAAACGGCGAATCGGCGTCGAGATTGTCCGCGTAGTAGCCAAAACGATCAAAGACCTTACGCTTTTTGTCGTCCGAAAGAACGTCGTAGGCCTCCTGAACCTCTTTGAATTTGTCCTCAGCTGCCTTGTCATTCGGATTAACGTCAGGATGGTATTTGCGCGCCAAGCGGCGATACGACTTCTTGATCTCGTCGGCTTTTGCGTCTTTCTTGACGCCGAGAATGTTGTAGTAATCTTTCTTCGCCACGTCTAATCGAATCCGAACGCAAAAGTAATTGCTTCCCAAACTTCGACCATGCGTTTGTCTGAAAGTTGTGAAACGTATGGGCCGACCTGCGAATGTCGCACGGTGATGATGTTATCGACATTCAACGCACACGGATGCTTAAGTCCGTCTCTCTCGTTCAAACCCACTTGTGAACGGACATCTCTGATGCTACTCGTTATCGGAACAATTGTGACGGTGTTAAGTTGTTCAATCGCCTCGGTGCGATTCAGAATTAGTGCGGGTCGCGGCTTGTCGGGTTGCTTGAATCTAACAAGTCGAATTTCCCCTCGTTTCATTCATCCTCCCAATGTTGAATCTCCAGCCACTCCAGTTCTTCCTCTGTCAAGGGTTGTTTTTTATACGCCTCGGCATACTGACGAGCGACGAGATCTTCTTCAACAAGTTTTTTGAGATACTGCGAACGGTCAATTCTAAGTCCGGCGATCACGGCATCGATCTTTGATACTAGATTTTCTTCAATGTCGATCTGAACTGTCATAACTCTAAAAATTGAGCGGCTACTAAATTTTCACCGCTCATTCTTTATAACACAGACATTAGTCTTTTTTCTCTTCGTCCTCGACATCAACATACTCGGCGTCGATGACGTTGTCGTCGGCTGCCGATGTGGCGTCGCCGTCGGCTCCGGCTGTCGCGGAAGAGGCTTGTTCTTCGGCCGCCGGTTCGCCGTCCTCGGGCGGTGCCGCTTGGCTATAGAGAACCTCGGCCAGCTTGTGCGAAGCGGTTTGCAGCTTTTCGAAAGCGTTGTTCATAGCGTCAACGTCCTCGCCGACGAGAGCGGTTTTGGACTCGGCGATAGCAGCTTCGATATCGCCAGCCGCCGTTGCGTCGAGCTTGTCCTTGTTCTCGGACATTGTCTTTTCGACGCTGTAAACAAGGCCATCGAGACGGTTGCGTGCCTCGATCGCGGCTTTCTTTTTCTCGTCTTCACCGGCATGAGACTCTGCGTCTTTCATCATCTTGTCGATCTCTTCTTTGGAGAGACCAGACGAAGCCGTGATCGTGATCTTCTGCTCACGGCCGGTGCCGACGTCTTTCGCAGAAACATTTACTATGCCGTTTGCGTCGATGTCGAATGTCACCTCGACCTGCGGCATGCCGCGCGGTGCCGGTGGAATGCCCACGAGGTGGAATTTGCCGAGCGTTTTATTGTCGCTCGCCATCGGCCGCTCGCCCTGAAGCACGTGAACCTCGACGCTGGTCTGATTGTCCGATGCAGTCGAAAAGATTTCGCTCTTTCGCGTCGGGATCGTCGTATTCTTCTGAATCATCGCCGTCGAAACGCCGCCGAGTGTCTCGATGCCGAGACTCAACGGAGTTACGTCGAGAAGCAGAATGTCGGTCTTCTCGCCGCCGAGTACGCCAGCCTGAACAGCGGCGCCGAGAGCGACGACCTCGTCAGGATTCACGGACTTATTCGGCTCTTTGCCAAAATATTCTTTGACCATTTCCTGCACTTTTGGAATACGGGTTGAGCCGCCGACCAGCACGATCTCCTCGATGTCTTTCGGCGTGAGTCCGGCATCCTTGATCGCCTGTTCGACGGGCGGCATCAGACGCTTGAGAATCGGTTCTACGAGCTGCTCGAATTTCGCCCGCGTAAGCTTCATCACGAGATGCTTAGGGCCGCTCGCGTCCGCCGTGATAAACGGCAGGTTGATCTCGGTCTCCATCGCGTGCGAAAGCTCGACCTTAGCCTTTTCAGCAGATTCTTTTAGTCGCTGCAACGCCATTTTGTCGTTGTGCAGATCGATGCCCTGATCTTTTTTGAACTCGTCGATGATCCAGCCGACGAGGACTTCGTCAACGTCGTCGCCGCCAAGATGAGTGTCGCCATTGGTCGATTTAACCTCGACGACACCCTCACCGACCTCGAGGACCGAGATGTCGAATGTGCCGCCGCCAAAGTCGAACACCGCGATCGTCTCGTCCTTTTTCTTATCTAGTCCGTAGGCCAATGCAGCCGCCGTCGGCTCGTTGACGATACGCAGAACTTCTAACCCGGCGACTTTGCCGGCGTCCTTTGTGGCCTGACGCTGGGCGTCGTTAAAGTATGCGGGAACTGTGATCACGGCCTGCTCGACGGTCGAACCGAGGTAATCTTCGGCTGATTGTTTGAGCTTTTGCAGCACCATTGCCGCGATCTCGGGCGGTGAATACTGCTTGCCATCCACCGAAATGCGGACGTCACCGTTCGAAGCCTTTTCGACCTTGTACGGCACTTGTTTGATCTCGCCCGGGATCTCGTCGAATTTGCGTCCCATAAACCGCTTGATCGAGTAAAGAGTGTTCTCGGGGTTTGTAACTGCTTGACGCTTCGCGACTTGGCCGACCAGCCGGTTGCCGTCCTTTGTAAACGCCACGACCGACGGCGTCGTGCGCCCGCCCTCGCTGTTTGTAATGACGACCGGCTCGCCGCCTTCCATAACGGCAACGACAGAATTAGTCGTTCCTAAGTCAATTCCTATGATTTTGCCCATAATTTAATCTCCAAACCTTATATAATTGCTTGACTCAAGCGTGATTTCGACGACTTGAGCCGAGTCAAACTATAATATCTGAGCGTGGTGTTGTCAAGGTTATTAAATGGCAAAAAAAGAAGCCGTTATGCAATTCGTTGACTGCATAACGGCGCGAGCTGTCGAGGGTCTGAGAACTCTTGGGCGGCGATCTTACCGCGGAAGTTTTAGATTCTCGGCTTCGGGCGTAATAACCAAATCCGAGATCTCGTCGCTGACCGCGATGATCTGCGGCGTGAATCGGTATTGCTTTGACGATACGCCGATAACGTACGTCTCGCCCACAGTCACGTTCTCGAAGCGAAAATATCCGAATGTGCTTGTCCGCGCCGAACGGGCGAGGCCGTCCATGTCGGTTAGGGTGACAATGGCATTACGAAGAGCATTTCCCTCCGGCGTGGTAACTCTGCCCGAGACCGAGACCTCAGCGGCCGTAGGTCCGGCGAGCGGCGTGAACTCGGACGTATTCCCGTTTGCATCCGTCGCCGAGGCGGTAATACTGTCGGCAGCCGTAAAATCTACGTTGCCGAGATTAACCGTCTTAATCTGCGGATTACCGTTGTTGTAATCGGCAACCGTGTAATAGCTATACCCCAAAATTCTCTCGCCTTCGCCCGATGCGTCCGCCTCAAAAAACTCGACATAGATACCGTTTGTTCCGTAAGCCGAATTCGCTGGCGCCGAATCCACCTTGAAGCCGACAATCAGCTCGTCATTAACAATCTGTCTTGACACAATGACCGGATAGTTTTGAAGGTTATTCGGCCCCGTATCGGCATCACCCGGGTCGTTCGGCGTATGGCCGTCCTCGCCAATGTCGATGCCAAATCCCAAATTCCCAAATATGAGTGTATTGCGAATCTTGTTTCCCGTCCCGGCGTCACCAGAAAATGAGATTCCGCTGCCTCCATTTCCGGAGATGGTATTAGGCGCAATGACCCCGGCCGCTCGTTTGTGAGCACGGCCTCCATTTCCATCGTCTCCAATTAGATTGCCGCCCGAACCATCATCC
Source organism: Acidobacteriota bacterium (assembly GCA_031405985.1). Classification (GTDB taxonomy): domain Bacteria; phylum Acidobacteriota; class Blastocatellia; order Pyrinomonadales; family Pyrinomonadaceae; genus OLB17. The sequence continues at coordinate 6,758 of JANOGL010000206.1, forward strand.
ATAAACACGCCGTGAAGGCCATTATTACTTATGATATTGCCGGTCAGGATGTTTGTGTTTGATGGCCCCACAATTTCAACGCCGTACAACGTGTTTCGGGAAATCGTGTTGTTAGAAATTGTTGAAGTTCCGTCATTGAGTGATATTCCGACGGTGTTAAATATGGAGTCATCGCTGGATGCCGCGATCCCGATCCGGTTGCCGTCAAATACATTCCCGGTCGGTGACGGGTCCCCGGGATCTCCTTTGGAAACA
>JANOGL010000257.1:0-4949 GCA_031405985.1 Acidobacteriota bacterium
ATGTTCCACGGAGCCTCGGTACCGACGCGGTTTATTGCTCCGACAAAGTAACCATTCGCGACCGCGTGTGCGGGCTGCTCAAGTTTCCAGAGATATTCGCTCAAACCGGCAACCGTCGCCGACGGATTGAAAATGATCTCCGCGCCGTTCAACCCCAAACATCGCGCACCTTCGGGAAAGTGCCGGTCGTAACAAATATAAACGCCGATGCGTGCAAACGCCGTGTCGAAACACGGATAGCCAAGATTACCCGGACGAAAATAGAATTTCTCCCAAAAACCCGGCGCGACATGCGGAATGTGCGTCTTGCGATATTTGCCGAGGTAGCTGCCGTCGGCGTCGATCACCGCCGCCGAGTTGTAATAAACGCCGGTTTGCTCTTCCTCATAGATCGGCACGATCAACACCATGCCGTGCTGCTTGGCAACCTCCTGCATCAGCTTGATCGTCGGGCCGTCGGGAATCCGCTCGACCGCGTCGTACCAACGCGTCGTCTGTTCGGCACAAAAATACGGCGTCGTAAAGATCTCTTGAAAGCAAAGCATCTGTACGCCTTGTTTCGCGGCTTCCTCGACCATCTTCATCTGATGATCAAGATTCGCCTGACGAATTTCAGGTATCGGCGCATCGGTCGGAGCGACATTGTGCGCCTGAATCAATCCACATTTAACGATTCTTGACATATTTTAAGATTAGCCACGAATGACACGAATTGCACTAATGAAAAAACATTCGTGTTATTCGTGCAATTCGTGGCTGATGTTTTCTTTTTTCGGAATTGCCGCCATCAACACCCAATGCAAAACAAATGCAACGCCAAAGCCGACGAACCACGCGTAGTCGTAAAGCACACTTAACGTTGGAATTATCAGCCCAATCCATGCAAAAAAGCAACCCAAAAGCGTAGCGACAACGGCTCGCCAATTCCAGCCACCGTATTCACCGTCGCTGCGATAAAGATCGGCGAGATTCAATTGCTTTTTGCGCACCAGCCAATAATCTGCGATCAGTACGCCGGCGATCGAGCCGAGTCCGCCGCTGTAGCCGACGAGCCAACCGAAGATGTAGCCGCTCGGGTCGGCGAGCAGCTTCCACGGCATCATTAGAATTCCGATGATGCCGGTGATGAGACCGCCGGTGCGAAACGAGATCAGTTTTGGAAAGGCGTTTGCAAAATCGTTCGCTGGGCTTACGACATTTGCAGCGATGTTTACCGAGAGCGTAGCGACAACCACCGTGAACATCGAAACCGCAACGACGACCGGCTGGGTAAACTGGCCGACAAGTTTTACCGGATCCCAAGCGTCGGCTTTGTTCATATCCGGAAAGACGATCAGCGCCGCCGACGTTATCAAAATGCCCATCGCGGCAAAAATGGTCATCGTGGTTGGCAGAGCGACGGTTTGGCCCACGGCCTGCTCGCGCTGGCTTTTGCCGAAGCGTGTAAAGTCAGGCATATTTAGGCTTAGCGTCGCCCAAAAACCGATCATCGCTGTCAAACTAGGAATGAATATCGGCCAGAATTCTCCAAATGTCTGAAATTTGCCCGGCTCATTCAGCAAAAATCCGACGCCGCCGGCTTTGTATAAAATCCAGCCGAGCAAAAGGCCCGTCATTATCAACACATATGGAGCGGCCCAGTTCTCGACAATGCGGAGCAGGTCCATTCCCTTGTAAATGATCGCGATGTTCATCGCCCAAAATATCAGGAACGAGAGCCACTCGGTCGGGTAATGTCCGCCGATCTTATCGCCGAGCAGCGTCGGCCACGACGGCACGATCGATGCAAAAAACGTCTGCAACGCCTGTCCGCCGATCCACGCTTGTATGCCGAACCAGCCGCACGCGACGAGCGCTCGCATCAACGCCGGCAGATTCGAGCCGACGGTTCCATACGCCGCGCGTGCAAACACCGGAAACGGAATTCCGTACTTCGTGCCCGGATGCGAATTCAGCAATATCGGCGCGAGCACGATCGTGTTGCCAAGCAGAATCGTGAACAGAGCTTGCCACCAATTCATCCCCGACGAGATCAGCCCCGACGCGAGCATATAGGTCGGTATGCAATGCGCCATCGATATCCATAACGCTGCATAGTTATACGTCGTCCAGTTGCGTTTCGCAACTGGCACCGGCGCAAGGTCTTCGTTATAAAGCGGCGACGTGCGAAGGCTCTCTTCCGAGTCGGCATTCAGCTCAACGCGTCCGTCGGCATGTTGGATTGTTTCGTTTGTCATAAACCTAATCTCTAACTCCGCTGATCAAACAATAGCTAAACTTCGACCTGTTCAAACCGAGCACCGGAGCCAGCAAAGAAGCTTTCAGATTGCCGATGCTCTTTTGTTTTAAAGGCTCTCCGGCAAAAAGTTTTTTTAAGATAAAACTAAAAACGGCAAAGGGCGCGTGAGCCAGCGACGGAGCGACGCGCCACGAAATATCTTCGACGACGATGTCCCGAAAGCCGTGTCTATTCAAAGCGGCGACAAAATGGTAGAGTACGGGCATTTCCGGCAATGCCCAATTTTTACAAATTTCCGAATAGCATTTTTCGATTAGCGCATTAAATTTTTTTTCGGGCTGTTTGATAAAACAATCGGCAATAACAAAACGCCCACCCGGTTTCAGAACGCGAGTCATTTCTCGAACGAGATATTCTTTGTTTGCGCCTTCGGCGTAACAAGCGCTTTCAACCGCCCAAACGCCGTCCGCCGCCCCGTCTTCAAACGGAAGATCCTTGTAATCGCTTCTGAAAACTTCGATTTGATTCTGCAAATTTTGCCGCGTGTTCAATTTCACCGCCGTTTCGACCTGCGAAGGCGCGATCGTCACGCCTTTGATAATTGAATTGGTGTACTTCTTAGCGACGCTTCTGGAAATCGCTCCCGCGCCGCAGCCGAGATCGATCAGAAACGCTTCATCATTTGATTTAAGCTGTAATCGCGCGGCAATTTCGAGATTCATCTGTTCGAGCATTTTCTCGCGGTCTAGAGGATTTAAGCTGCGGCGATAAAAGCCCAGATGCATGTTAAAGTCTTTGCTCCAATGCTCGTAATCGGTACTCGCTTCTTCATAAAACTCAATGATCCGCTCGGTTGGCGAGCCTGGCGCAAGATCATTAAATTTATCGAAGCCCGCTAGGGCGATTGAATTACTTTCCATAAATATTCTATTCCGGCAGACCCATCCGTTTCAGCAGATCCTTGTATCGCGGGTCGTCGCGGAGAGAATCGAACGATCCGACAGATAACAAAAGCGGCAGCTTCTGATTACGCGATTGAAATTCCTTTTCCAACCAAACAAATGCCTGATCTTTTTCACCCAATCCGCTATACACACGGGCAATATCAAGACCAACTGCTTGTTGTTTCTGATATCTTTCCTTTAATTCCTCGATTACCTTTATCGCGTCGGCTTGCCTACCCGCTTTCGCGTAAATATACCCAAGGGTTCCAAGTGGATTGCTTTGGCGTTTTGATAGCTCAACGCTCTTCTCAGACTCAGCTATCGCTTCGGCGTTTCGTCCTTGTTTGAGATAGACAAGAGCCAGCTTAAACCGAATAAAAAACCAATTCGGGTCGAGTTCAATTGCTCGCTGACATTGCCCAGCGGCAGCGTTCAAATCGCCTTTTCGGATATAAAGGTCGGCAAGACTGTTGTAAAAAATCGGCGAAAGCGGCTCAAGTTCCACTGCTCGCTTATACTCAATTTCAGCCTCGTCATAACGACTCACAATTTGCAAATATACCCCGAACCAGTAATGTGCCGTTGCATAGGTTGGATTTAACTCAATTGACCGCTTAAATGACTTTTCTGCATCAGCCCAATTCCACGATTGCGTATAGTAATAGCCGAGCGAAGCATGAGCCTCACTCAATGAATCGTCGATCTCAAGGGCACGGGTCGCATAAATTTTGGCTTGCGGTAAGACCTCAGTTGAAGCGGCACTGCTGAAATAGGGTAATACCACATAACAATCAGCAAGACCGACAAATGCAAGAGCAAAATTCGGGTCTGTGTCTGCCGAAGCTTTGAATTGCACAATCGCCTTTCTGATATTCTCCTCGTCACGTTTGTTCCAGTAAAAACGACCTTTGAGATAAAACTGATACGCCTCGTTGTTGTCGGTGTAGTTCTTCGTCAGCTTTTGCTCACCCGCACCCGACAGTTTCAGTTGCAGCTTGTTGGTGATTTCAGACGCGATTTCTCTTTGCGTAGTCAACAATTCCGACATCTTGCGTTCATACTGCTCGCCCCACAGCGATTTGCCGTTTCGCGTATCAACCAGATTAACGCTGATCGTTAGATTATCGCCGCGTTGCGTGATTCGCCCCGTCATCACCGAATCAACTCCCAATTCTTTGGCAACAACTTGCGGGTCTGTTTCCCTACCCTTGTAACGAAAGACGGAACTCGTCGGGCTGACTTTCAGATTCGGCAATTGCGAAAGGCGATAGATCAACGACTCGGCCAAGCCGTCAGAGAGATAATCCGTGTCTGCATTTCCGCTACGATTCTCGAACGGAAGCACCGCTATGGAATTTATCTGCTCGGATGCAGCGGGTTTGAAGTATCGATATCCGAAGAAGCCGCCGAGGACAAGGATCGCGAGCAGGAAAGGTGCAGTCAGCAACCGTTTATCGAGGTTGCGAGGTTTCGGGGCTGTATCGCCGATCCCGGTCGGCAGTATCGCCGTTTGGTCGGTTGTGTGTATCTGCGCCCGAGTTGGCGATTCACTCGGCAAATCAACACCTGACAAGATCGCTGTCGCCGGTTCGTCCATCGACGCCGGCCCTTCGAGCAGCGCATTTCCGTCGTCGAGACAATACAGCAGCGTGTCGTCGTAATAGTCGCGTCTGCATTCAGGGCATCGTTTCATATTTATTTTGCAAGCGGCACCATGCGCGACTTAAGAATCTTTTGATCTCTCGTCAGCAACGGGATTCGCTCGA
>JANOGL010000208.1:0-15328 GCA_031405985.1 Acidobacteriota bacterium
TTCAAAGGCATCAACGGCGTGTTTTATAAGAACTGGAAGTTAGTGAATAATTAGGTTGTGAAATGTTAGCGTAATTTAACCGCAGATGAAGCGGATGACGCAGATTTATCATAATTAATTGAATATAATGAGCACTTCTAATACAAATGAACAGTTTCGACATGCTGAGTTGACGAAGACGATCATTGGCGTTTTCGACGATGTTTACAATGGACTCGGTCATGGTTTTATTGAGTCGGTGTATGAGAATGCTTTGTGTATGGCTCTTAGAGAGAAGGGGCTCGAAGTTCATCATCAGATCGCGATTCCGGTATGGTTTCGCGGCAAGCAAATTGGTGACTTTGATGCAGATGTTTTGGTGAATAAACTAGTCCTGCTCGAACTGAAAACAGGTCGTTCAATCGACGAAGCTCACATTGCTCAATTATTAAACTATCTGAAAGCGACACGGATTGAAGTCGGCCTTGTTCTCAATTTCGGCCCAAAACCCGAATTCAAGCGTGTAGTTTTCGGCAACGACCGAAAGACCGTGGAACCGAAAGAACCTCCATCTGATGCTTTATTATCTGCTTCATCCGCTTTATCTGCGGTTTAAGCACACAACGATTATTCAACTATGGCTGATCTGAATATTAATTTTGCCGGAATCAAATCTCCTAATCCTTTTTGGCTCGCGAGCGCGCCGCCGACGAATATGGGTTCGATGGTCGAGCGCGCTTTCGACGCGGGTTGGGGCGGCGCGGTTTGGAAGACGCTGGGCGAGCCGATCGTTAATGTTTCGTCGCGTCTTGCGGGTCTCGATTACGGAGCGAACCGGCTTATCGGCCTCAACAACATCGAGCTGATCACCGACCGGCCGCTCGATGTGAATTTAAAAGAAATTTACGAGTGCAAAAAGAAATATCCGAACAACGCTGTGATCGCGAGCCTGATGGTCGAGTCGAAGAAAGAAGCCTGGCAAGAGATAACAAAGCGGACTCAGGACACGGGCTGCGATGGTTTTGAGCTGAACTTCGGTTGTCCGCATGGCATGTCGGAGCGTGGAATGGGTGCGGCGATGGGTCAGGTGCCCGAATACACCTGCATGGTCACCGAATGGGTGAAGGAAGTTTCGACTTTGCCGGTGATCGTAAAACTCACGCCAAACGTCGCGCACATCGTGCCGCCTGGACGCGCCGCGCAGAAAGGCGGCGCCGACGCGGTTTCATTGATAAATACGATCAATTCCGTAATGGGTGTCGATGTCGATACGTTTATTCCGTATCCGAATGTCAACGGCATGGCCGCGCACGGCGGCTATTGCGGCACGGCGGTCAAACCGATCGCGCTAAACATGGTCAGCGAGCTTGCTCGCGACGAAGAATTCAATATTCCGATCAGCGGCATCGGCGGCATCAACACTTGGCGCGACGCGGTCGAATTCATGCTGCTCGGCGCCGGTAACGTGCAAGTTTGCACCGCCGTTATGCACTACGGCTACCGTATCGTCGAAGACATGATCGATGGAATGAACAGCTACCTTGATGAGAAAGGTTTTGCTTCGGTCAACGACATCATCGGTAAATCAGTTAGCCATGTGACCGATTGGGGCAATCTCGATCTCAATTACGACGTCGTCGCACAAGTCAATAATGAGCACTGCATCCAATGCAACCTCTGCTACGTCGCCTGCGAAGACGGCGCCCACCAGAGTTTCGAGTTTCACGAAGTCAACGGCAAACGCTATCCACGCGTCATCGAAGACGAATGCGTCGGCTGCAATCTTTGCTACCTCATCTGTCCTTCGCCCGGAGCGATTACCATGATCCGAAAGGACGACGGGGCTAGTCCGCAATCGTGGAAGGAAAGGACGGCGGCGTAATTATTCGAGAACAGGAAGAAAAATCGGCCGGACGACTGAGTATCGTCCGGCCGTTGTATTCTAAGCTCGACGCTTATCTAACGCGATCCGGCGAAGTTCACACCGCTCACATTTCCATTCACAAGTATGTCCTGAAACGTCGGGGCGAACGTGTAGCGACTTGCGGATGGCGTGACTCGGTAGGTGAAGCCGGTCGCAACATTCGCAAACGAATAGCTGCCGTTACCGGCCGTTGTCGTTGTCGAGGTCGGGCCTGACGGCAGACGGAACAACGTGACTGTTGCACCGCCGAGGCCGCGTCCGTTGTTCGCCTTCGTCACAAGACCGCTGACGGTCGCGCCGGGAACCGGCGTTGGTGTCGGTGTTGGGCTGGCAGGCCATGAATCGAAGTTCTCCGTCACTGCGGCCGGCGAAGTCGTTTGGATACTCGCATTGAAGCCCATGCCGCGTCGGCGGAAACCTTCGCGAACATCATCTCTGTCGGCCGTTGAGAAAGTCTGCGCCGCTGAGATAATGGCGTCGCGAGCCTGAAGGAACGTCGGACCGGTCGGCGAAAGCTTCATCCCGTCGGTTACGACCTGAAGCACGCGTTCAGTGCCGGCGGTAAAGCCGAGACGTGCGATCATCAGTGCCCTAGCTTCCCAGAGAGCGCTGCTCCAGATCTCGCCCGCGTTGTGAACCGCGTCACACTGCGACGCGCCAAACGGACCGCGGGGAAATGCCCCATCAGTATTGATCGTCGTGTTGCAGTTCGAGTTCAGATGCCGGAACGTCAGCGGATTGTGCGGTTTTCCATTTGCTCCCGTGAATGCGATCACGGCTTTAGGGAAGCGGCGTATGCCATAGTAGTAGTTGTTTGTATAACCCGAAGTTCCGAGATAGGTGGCGTAGCCGCCCGTGGTGTAGATCCCGTTGATCGGATCGGTCGGTTCGGCGAGCATCGTGTGACCGTAGAAATCACCCCAGCCTTCGCCCATGCCACGTGCCATGTTTGTCGAGAGGCCGGTCGAGTTGCCATGCAAGCGGTTCGACAAACCATGTGTCACCTCGTGAATGATGATGTCCGCATCGGCCGTTCCGTCGTAATCAGGAGTCGGGCCGGTCCACAGGTACATTTGCATCCGAGGCCGCGAGCCGTCGGCAGGTGTCGAAAAATTCGCATTGTTCACGCCGCTCGAGTCCTGGCCTTCGGACGAGACGCGGTCGTTGCCAAGACCGCCGCGACCAAAATTATTGTGCTGAAAATTGAACGAGCTCTCGACCCATCCGCGCTTATAAAGCTCGTCGTGATAGCGATTCATTACGTAGAACATCTGCGTGACCGCTCCGCGCTGTGCCTGCGCCGTAAGCGGATCGTCACCTGGAGCCGGATTGCCCGGCGGCGGATTCCACGTCGATGAAAAAACCCGGTTCGGGCTGCCGAAAAACAAGTCAGGATCAACGCCATTTATGAAATCGCGATCCACGCCCGCTTCGTTGAAGTTTCCGTCTGGCTCGTTCCGGCCGTCGTCGATCCAACCGACGTTGTTGAACGAGTTCGTGCCTTCGTTACCGATTAGGGTAATGTCACTTCTCGAGAGCACCGGAGCCTGCTGACCGTTCGGACTGTTCGGACCGGGCGTGAAAGGCGCCGGACTGTCGGCAACGTCGATGTAGGCATTCGCGTTGGGATAGATGTTGTATGTGGCCGTTTGAGTTTGATCTTCGGTGATGTTTTTGCGCCACAGCATCTTGCCCGTTACTGCGTCGACGATGACGTAATAGGTATCGACCGGCTGCCATATGAGGACGCGCCACGCCGGAACCGCGACGCCGGGCTCGGTCGGGAAGTACATCTTTTCGGCGGTCGTAGCCCAATCAGCCGATTTGGAAGTTAGGATTTTTGATTTCGGATTGTTTTCGCCGCCGAACACGACCTTGAGATCGTTTGAAACGGCTCGGTTTATCTTAGTGTCTTCGGCACGCAGCTCGTAATTCATGAAACCGGAAGCCGCGCTAACAGCGTTGACAGGATCGCCAAAGTCTTCCGACAAGCTCTCGTAGTCCAGCCCCGGAGCAAGATTGTTGATCACGCGAACGACCTGACCGGTTCGGTCGAAACCGGCCTTAACTTCGCCCGCGAAAACCGGAACGCCGTTGATGAGCTGCTCGAGTTGAGCGAAAGAGAGATTGCCGTCCGGGTTTGCGTAGTCCGCCGTGACCTTCAGCGAATCGACCTTGCGATCATCGAGTCCAACCAGACCCGCGTTCTGCTTTAGAAAGTTTCGCAGCGTGTCGGGCCGGTTTGCGAGATCGCTCGGTGCGGTGATGAGCTCAGTCGCGTTCCTCCACACGTCGGGCGAGATAACCTCGACGTGTCCCAGACGTTCGCTGTATTCGACAACGACGTCAGGCAGCTGCGAGCGCAGGGCTTCCTCGCCGCGCAAAATATTGTCGCGTAATGCGTTGACGGTCGATGCGTCGCGACCGGCTACACCCCGAAAGAGAGCAAGGGCGTCTGTCGATTCGCGGTCAGTACGAATGTCATAGTTCGGCAGCCCGCGCAGCTCAGGCTTGTGCGTCTCGGCATTCGAGCTGAACTGCCCAGGCAGAAGCAACATCGACGTAACGAAAACAGCTACTGCGAGCAGAAAGATAACTGTTCGGACAGTCATGTTTGAGAAGTCTTTCATTTTTGGATCCTCCTAAAAAGTGAAGTCGTTGAAATTGTTTACAAAGCGAGAAACAGGGTCAGTTTGATGACTCCTAGTCTAGCACGTGTGCACGCCGGCCAAAAAAGGTCGTCAAGCGAAGTTAGTCTTCTAAATAGTGCCGCGGGTAACGGCGAGTTCTGCAGTTGCACCAAGTTCCGCGACAAAGCGGCTAAAGTGTGCAAAACGCGGGTCGCGCGTCAAGCCCTTTACATACCTCGCATAAATTTGCTGTGCAATTACTGCGATCTTGAATGTGCCGAAGACGTAGTAGAATAGGATGTTCGACACGTCTCGGCCCGAGGCGACGGCGTACATTTGGGCGAGTTCGCGGCGTGAGATATTTTCCATGAGGACACGCGGGTTGAAAGGCATGTTCAGCAGCTCGTCGCCGGCGTCGCGTGACATCCAATAGCCGAGCGTCGTGCCGAGATCCATCAACGGGTCGCCGACAGTGACCATTTCCCAGTCGAGCACGGCGGTGATTTTTGTGAGATCGTCGGGGTCGAGCATTATGTTGTCGAATTTGTAATCGTTGTGGATGAGCGACGCGCCGGATTCGGTTGGAATGTTTCGCCCAAGCCAAGTGATTGCTTTTTCAAGTTCGGTTGAGTCGTGCGTCTTTGCAGCGAAGTAGCGTTTTGTCCAGCCTTCGACCTGGCGGCGGTTGTAGCCCGCGGGTTTGCCGAGATCGGCGAGTCCTGCGGCATTGTGATCGAGAGCGTGGAGGTCGGCGAGGTTTTGGATAAAGCCGCGGCAGACATTGGTGCGAAGCGTCGGAGAGTTATCTAACGTTGCGGATGCGTCAGCGGAGCCCTTACTTCGTGCGGGCTTCTGCAACGGAGTCGGCAAAGTGCCGCGGATGATGAGGCCGTGGCGGCGTTCCATCAGATAGAACTCTGAGCCGATGATCGATTCGTCGTCGCAAAACAGTAACGGTCTTGGCGCCGGCGCATACACTACAGACAGGTTTGACAACACATCGAACTCTCGTCGCATGTCGTGTGCCGTCTTGACCGTGTTTCCAAACGGCGGGCGACGTAGAACATATTCATCATCTCCGAGACGGACAAGGTATGTGAGATTCGAGCTGCCGGCGGGAAACTGTTCTATCGACAAACTTTTCGTCGGCAGAGCGAGCTTCTTTCCTAAATATTCTGCTAGTCGCTCGATGTCGACCTCTTCGCCCGGCCTGACTTGTTTTGTTTCGGACATTTTTCTCGACTTTTTTCTGTGCTAATCTGTGGCAAATCCTTTCTTTATGGACTTCGATTATTCAGCAAAAACTGTCGAACTGCAAAAACGCCTCACCGCGTTTACGGATGAGCATATTTATCCGAACGAACGCGCTTATGTTGACGAAATTAATCTTGGCGATCGCTGGCAGCCACTCCAGTTGATCGAAGACTTAAAGGCGAAAGCAAAAGATGCCGAATTGTGGAATCTTTTTCTCCCTGACGTTTCAGGTTTGTCGAATCTTGAATACGCGCCGCTGGCCGAGATCATGGGGCGCGTGACGTGGGCGAGCGAGGTTTTTAACTGCTCGGCCCCCGACACAGGCAACATGGAAGTGCTGCATCTCTACGGAACGCCGGAGCAGAAAGAAAAGTGGTTAAAGCCGTTGCTCGACGGTGAGATACGCTCGTGCTTTTCGATGACCGAGCCGGACGTTGCTTCGTCTGACGCGACGAATATTCGCGCTTCGATAGTCGAAGACGGCGATCAATATGTTTTGAACGGCCGTAAATGGTGGTCGACGGGCGCCGGCGATTCGAGGTGTAAGCTCGCGATCTTTATGGGTAAAACAGACGAGTCTGCGCCAAAGCATTTGCAGCAGTCGATGGTCCTCGTGCCGATGGACACGGCGGGGGTAAAGGTTGAGCGGTTGTTGAATGTATTTGGTTTTGATGATGCGCCGAATGGTCATGCGGAGATTACATTCGACAATGTGTGCGTTCCAAAAGAAAATCTATTGCTCGGCGCAGGGCGCGGCTTTGAGATCGCGCAAGGACGGCTCGGGCCGGGCCGGGTTCATCATTGCATGCGACTGATCGGTGTTGCGGAAAGATCGGTTGAACTCTTGTGCGAGCGCGCAATATCTCGTAATGCCTTTGGCAAAGCTGTAGCCGAACAAGGGGTTGTTCGACAATGGATCGCCGAAGCCAGGTGTGAGATCGACCAGGCTCGGCTGCTCGTATTAAATGCCGCGTGGAAAATCGACACGGTTGGCAACAAAGCCGCGCGTAAAGAGATAGCGATGATCAAGGCTGTCGTGCCTCAGATGGCCTTAAAAATTGTCGACCGCGCGATTCAGGTTCATGGCGGTGCCGGGGTTTCGCAGGACACACCGCTCGCACAGTTTTGGATTTATGCTCGCTCGCTGAGATTAGCCGACGGGCCTGACGAAGTTCATTTCGAGTCGCTTGCCAAAATGGAAATCGTGGCCACCAATGCTCGAATATATTGAACATGAGCGCGAGCTTCGTTCATGACTAGTTCTTTCACCTCCGTTCAAATTGACCGATCTCCATAAATCATTCTGGAAGGTTTTCTGTCAATATGCGTTTAACATGGCAAAAAAGTGTTGACATAAGTTGTTCGTTCCTGTAACTTTATTTTTGGCAGCCGATATGGCTGTCACTTCATAGCCACCAATGCGGCAAGTTTTCTTGAATTAAAAGGTTTTTCCAAAGATCACGCCTTGTGATCTTAACATCCGAAAAATGCGGGTTTCTGACACGTCAAACAATCGCCCTGTCGAATAATTACCTCGCCTTTCCGTTTGTTCTCTAGGTGGCAAACAAAAATCCTCAACAACCCTCATTTTTTCGGATGGGAAAACAAGAAAACATCACCTTCGCAAAAAGCGCCCAATAAAAAGGAGCAATAACAACAATGTTCGGTAAAAAGAAAAGTGTCGCCGGTCTTGATATCGGTTCGAGCTCAGTCAAGATGGTTGAGCTTGAAGGCAAATTGAACAACCTCAATCTTGTTAGCCTCGGTTTTGAAAATCTGCCGGCTGATACGATCATCGACGGTCAGATCATGGAGCTTAACGTCGTATCCGATGTGATTAAGAACGTTTGCTCTAATCATCAGGTTAATGCCTCGAACGTCGTCACCGGCGTGAGCGGCCACTCGGTTATCTTAAAGAACATCGTTCTGCCGCCGATGAGCCGCGAGGAACTCGAAGAGTCGATCGACTGGCACGCCGAAGAGCACATTCCTTATGATCTCGCAGATGTCAGCCTCGACTATCAAGTTACCGCCGAGTCGGCTGACTCGACAAATGTTTTGATCGCAGCTTGCAAGCGCGAGCGGATCGACAATATACGTCAGGCGATCCAACTCGCGGGCAAAACACCGGTCGTCATCGACGTCGATACGTTTGCTCTGCAGAATTGCTACGAAGTCAATTACAACCCGAGCGAAGACGAGGTCGTAACTTTGCTCAACATCGGTGCTTCGACGATGAACGTAAACATAGTCAAAGGCACTCGCTCGCTCTTCACGCGTGACATTACCGTTGGCGGCAGCCAGTTTACAGATGTATTGCAGAGAAGTCTCGGCCTCAACTTCCAACAGGCCGAAGCCGTCAAACGCGGCGTGACCGATGCTGTCGAAGGCATCGAAGAAAAATCGATCGAGCCTTTGATGAATAACGTCACAGAGATCGTCGCGATGGAGATACAAAAGACGTTCGACTTTTTCCGTGCGACGACTGATGACAATGAAACGGTCGTAAACAAAATTCTGATTTCCGGCGGCGGTTCGAAACTTGCCGGTCTGGCACAGGAGCTTTCGCAGAGATTGGAGTTGCCGGTCGAGGTGCTCAATCCGTTCCGCAACATCAAGGTCGATAACAAAAAGTTCGATCCGGATTATCTAAGTGAAATCGTGCCCGAAATGGCGGTGGCTGTCGGTTTGGCAGTCCGGGGAGTGTAACAAACATGATCAAGATTAATCTACTCAATTCAGTTACCGATAGACAAAACGGCACGGCCGCAGTCGTCGATCGCAAAGTATCGAGCCCGACGTCGCGTCTAGCGTTGATGTCAATAGTCGCCGCTGTTCTGCTCGCAGCCGTTATAGGTTGGGACGTGATCAGCACGCAAATGGCAAAGACCGCGGCTCAGGCTGAGCTTGATTCACAAAAGACGAGAGCCGCCGAACTTGAAGTTGTGATGAACGAGCAGAAAGAGCTCGAACAAAAGATCAACAACATCGATGCCCGTATTAACGCGATCAAAAACCTTCGTGCTTCGCAGGCCGGACCGAGTGCGGTGCTTGATGCACTGCGCGAGAGAATTGCGATGACGCCGGGTCTTTATCTCGAAAGCGTTGAGCAGCAGGGCGAGAAGATGACCATTAAAGGCAATTCGCCCGACGAAGCTCAGGTCACACAATTTGGCCGCAGTCTCGAATTTTCGAACGGCCTGTTCTCGAACTTAAGCATCGAGACGCAGCGGGCCGAAGTTGCAAACCAGGCTGTTGCGCAGAAGACAAATGCATCCGGCGAGGCCGCGATGGTGAAGCTCGTAAATTTTACGATCAGCTGTGCATATACACCTTCCAAAGCGCCGAATGCGCCGGGAGCGACGACCGCAGCAAATCAGACACCTGCTCCTGCACAAGGCGCACCGGCACCTCCGCAGGTTGCTAAGAACTAACAATTTTTGATTCCCTAAATCGAGGAAACCGACATGCTAGAGAAACTTAAAAATCTACAGTGGCACTTCCAGCTAATACTGCTCGTCAGCATAGCAGCGATGCTTTACCTTTGCGTTTGGTATTTCGTCACGAGTGTTACTCGCGAAGAGATTGCCGTGCTCGACCAAGAAGCTTCGCAGCTCAGAGCAAAGAATGAAGCAGCTGTCGTTGCCACGCAGCGTATCAACGAATTTCGGGCTCTCTACGCCAGCAAGGCCGAAGAGTACGAAGAGCTAAAGGTTCTTCTGCCCGAACAGCGTGAGATCACAAACGTGCTACAGGGCCTGCAGGACACGGCAAACGGCAGCCTTATGATCGTGATGCGTTTTAGTCCGCGTGACGACACGCAGAAAGATTCAATCATGGCCAAGCCGGTCGAGGTCGAGGTTGACAGCAACTTCACCAACCTGCGAGCGTTCTTTGACGCAATGGCCAAGCTGCCGCGAATCGTGTCGGTCACCGACTTTAAGATCAATCAACTTGATAAACAGTCGGAAGCAAAGACGATCCATGCACAATTTCTGCTAACGGCGTATTATGCCGCTCCAACCGATTTTAACGCCAAACCTGCGGCTCCGGGTAAGCCGGGAGCACCGGGTGCTGCACCTGCTCCGGGACAACCTGCGGCGGCATCTGGAGCACCTGCCCCAGCCGCTCAACCGCCAGCGAAATAATTCTATCTACCCAAATTCAAAGAAGATAAAAGCCATGATTAACATATCGAAAACAAAACGCTTTGCATGCCTGATGGCGTTCGCCGCGGCAATGATATTCGTCGGCGGACACTTTTCGCAAACGAGCGCACAACGCGATCCGTTCAAGAAAGCCGGCTGGGCGACTCCTCGCAAACAGGGCGCGCCGGGCACACCAGGTGGTTCTTCAGCGGCAAAGCCGCCAGTGAACTACGGAGCTCCGGCGATCGAAGCTCGCATCGAGTACTTCAAGCGTCTTCGCGAGCAGGCCGCCGCAAACGGTCAGCCGTTGCCAAAGGTGACGAGCGTGCTCACGCTGAACGAAATGTCGGTGACCGGTATCTTTAAGACGCCGCGTGGTTACGCTGCGATGGTGCAGGCGACGCCGATCAACCTTTCGTACACGATATATCCAGGCGAAAAATTCTTTGACGGCCAGCTGGTCGCGGTAGAAGAAAACCGTCTCGTGTTCCGCAAGGTTACGAAAGTCGGCAGCGGTAAATTTGTCGCATCGGTCGAAAACAAGCCATTGAAAACTTTCTCGATGAAAGAACAGATTCAAGGAACTGCTGCCAATCAACAGGAAGAAAAACCAGTTGAGACCGCATCAAATACGCCGCCAGCCGATGGTTCAAAATCTTCCAAACCCGCAAGTTCTAATCCATTTCTCTCGCCAGTCGACGAGATGAACAGTTTGCCCGCCGCGCCTGAGAACAAAGGCAAAGACGACAAAAAAGGGCAGAAAAAACCGGCCAAAGTCGCTAAGAACAGCGATCAGTAATCGTATTCCAAATATCCGTTCCCGTGAGGGACGGCTTGAAACTAACGGAGGAAACAATGATTCTTACCACTTTCAGCGCAGCGACTAAAAAGGTCATATCGGCGCTCATCATCACAGGAATTTTTGCCATCGCAGTCGCTGCCCAGACAACGGACGCGTCGCAGCAGGGCAAACGTTACGGCGAGCCCGGCTTTAAAGGCGAGTCGATAAACTTGAACGTCGTCAATGCTGACATCCGCGACATACTCAGCTATATCACGGATCAATACGGCATCAACTTCGTAATGGACAAAGCCGTCGGCAACGTGCCGGTGACCGTCAAGGTCAACGACGTTCCATGGAATGTCGCACTCGACTCGGTTTTGCAGGCGCAGGAACTTGGCGTGCAGGTGAATGGCACCATTCTCCGCGTCGCTAATAACAGGACTCTCGCAACCGAGGGAGCACTCGTTCGTGAGAGAGCTAACAATCAGCTCGACACGTCGCCGCTCGTCACGGAGCTTATCAGACTAAATTACGCAACAACGACCGGCGGAGCATCGCCAGCCGGCACGACGGCAGGAACCGACAGCTCGGCGTCCAGTTCGAGCTCTGCTCCGGCAGGTGCGTCCGGGGGCGGAGCAAGCGGATTGCTGCCAATCATTAAGCGGCGTTTATCGCGTCGTGGTTCGATCGAGGTCGATCCGAGAAGCAACTCGCTTATAGTCACAGACGTTCCGGCCAACATCACTGCGATCAAACAACTCATAGCTCTGCTCGACCAGCCAGAGCCGCAAGTCGAGATCGAAACACGCATCGTTGTTGCATCACGCAACTTCAGCCGCGACATCGGCGTTCAGCTCGCGGCATTGTTGACCGGAGCACGCGGATCCGGCATTGGCGGCGGATCACTCCCGAACACACCAGTTGGCTTGCCTGAAACAAGAACTGCCTTGATCCCTAACCCGTCAATCGTCGGCGATCTTGCTTCGAACATCTCGAACACCGCATTCGGTTTGACAACGGGTGTCTTTGGCACTGCTCAGCTTAGCGCGATTATTTCGCTCGGAGAGCAGAAGGGCCAGGCAAAGGTCATTGCAACGCCACGAGTTACGGCATTGAATAACAGGCAGGCTGAGATCAAGAGCGGAACAAAAATTCCGGTTACGACGATCCAGCCAGGATCATCAACCGGCGGTGCGGTCATTGCAACGACAACCTACGTTGATGTTCCTCTTCGTCTGGTAATCACACCGCAGATAACCGATCTCAACACAGTCGTTCTCACCGTTGTTGCAGAAAACAGCTCGACGGCGATCATTCAGGGCAGCGCTGCTCCGGCGATCAACACTCAGAGCATGACGACGCAGGTTACCGTTCCCGATGGCGGAACGACGGTTGTCGGCGGAGTACTCTTTGACGATGAACGCGAATCGCAAGATCGCACGCCTGGTCTCGGCAGCATTCCGATCCTCGGCAATCTGTTTAAGAGAAAGGGAGTTACGCGCAATACGAATGAGATCTTGTTCTTCATCACGCCGCGCATCAGTCGGCCTGACGCCACACAGAGTGGTGCCTCAAAGAGCGGTCCGACGATCATCCAGCCGGTTCCGATGGGCAATCCGCCATCGAACTCGACGCCCGTCGCTCCGATAACCCCGGGAATGCCCCTTCCTGAGGTTGTTCCATCGGCTACGCCGGACAAGCCATAAGCTTGTTCGCATAAAAATAGTTTCTTCCGAAGTTATGCCCGCCAGAGCACGCAAGCTCTGACGGGCATTTTTATTTTATTTATTTTTACTGAGCGTCGCCGAGATAACCGCTTGGAACGGGTCTGTCGTTGTTCAAACCGAACTGCAAGATGCCGATCGAGCCGTCCGCGCTGCGCACAAAGTACCAAACACCAGTTGCGGGACGGAAGACTGCCACATCTGCTTTTCCGTCAGCGTCAAAATCGGCCGGCGACGGAATATCACCGTTTAGACCAAATTGAACAATGCCGAATCCGCCTGACGAACGAAGCACATACCAAACGCCCGTCGATGGGCGGAAGACGGCGGTATCGGTTTTTCCGTCGCCGTCGTGATCGCCATGTGCGAGCCGGTCGGTGCTGAGACCCCAATTAACTGCGCTAAAGCCGCCGGTGCTTCGCAAGATATACCAAATGCCGGTTGACGGGCGAAATACCGCAAGATCGGTTTTTGCGTCGCCGTCATAATCGCCTTGTGCAGGTTTGTCCTCGCTGATGCCCCATTGAGCCGCTCCAAACCCGGCAGTCGAACGCAGCAGATACCACACGCCTTCTGACGGCCGGTAAACCGCGATATCGGTTTTGCCGTCGGCGTCGTAATCACCTTGAACTGGAATGTCATTGCTGAGGCCGAAACTTGCGAAAATAAAAGTCTGATCGCTGCTTTTCCGGATGTACCAGACGCCGTTCGACGGCCTGAAAACGGCGTAATCCGTAATTCCGTCGCCGTCGTAGTCGCCCGGCGCGATCTTGTCGCCAGCCAGTCCCCACTGAAACGATTTTACGTTTCCGTCCGTGAGCCTGTAGCTATACCAAACGCCTTCTGACGGCCTGTAAACCGCAATATCGCTCTGAAAATCGCGATCGAAATTCGAAATGGCTGTGCCCGAGAGTGTTGCGGTCGCGGTTGTGTAGATAAAGTCTTCGGTCGGTGATCCGAGTCCGTCGGCTGCATTACCCGCGGCATAAAAGTTGATCTTGCCGACCCGTTGCGGCGGTGCGGTCCACGTAAAGGTCCAGGAATTCGAACCAAAAACACCATTCGTAACCAGTCCGTCAACGGTGTGCTGGACATAGATCCTGATCTGATTGTTTACCAGGCCGCTGATGGTCTGCGTTCTTGCGGGATTTTGCATCGGCAACGTAAATTGTCCGACGGTTTGGCCTTGGCTATTGATTGCGGTCATTTGAAAGCCGTAGACCCCCGAAGAGTCTCGCGCGGTTCGAACTGTGATAGGTATCTGCTGTCCGGGAAGATAGTCGAGCGGCAGACCCGAAATTGTCACGCTACCGCCGCCCGTGTTTACAGGATTAGTCGTGTGACACGCGGTGCAATTACCCTCGCCGGGCGCGTCCGTGAACGACGCCGACGGCCCAAAAGCCGAGGCGTCGACCTCTTGCCGATCGCCCGGCAGAAAGCCGCCGATGGCGATCGCAAGGAAAATAGCTATGAATGCAAGTTTGAGGAGCGATGTTCTGCCGATTTGAAAACTCATTGTACCTCCGGGGTTGCGGCCGACTGACTAGATTGCCGAGCTTAATTGTAGTTTTGACGGCAGAATTGCCGCCAAGGTCTGCAAAAAAATCTAAATTAAAGGATAGTTTCTTTCAGCCGCGAATGTCAACATTTTTGAAAAATGACGTAAACAGCTGAATTAACTGAGTTTATCCCTAATAAAAAAGCCGGCGAGCTTTCACCCGCCGGCATAATTTCAGACAAACATCTGATTAAGGTATGTAACGCCTCGGAATGGCAGTGTCAGTACCCAGACCAAAGCTCTGAACGGTCAGTCCCGCCGTCGAGCGCAATATCCACCATTGACCATTGCGATAAATAGCGAGATCGTCGCTGCCGTCACCGTCATAGTCACCCGGAACGGGCACGTCCGACGAAAGACCAAAGCTACTAAACGTCGTCGTGTTAGTCGAGCTTCGACGGATGATCCATTGACCTGTCGAAGGACGGTAAACAGCAGGGTCGTCTCGGTTATCGCCATCGTAATCAGCCGGGACTAGAATATCACCGGCAGAACCGAATGGCAGCGCCTCAAAATTCTGAGCCGGAACGCCCGTGTTTCTAGCTATGTACCACGTATTGTTGCCCGGTCTGAACACGGCAAGGTTTGTCTTACCGTCATTTTCCAGGTCGAACGCCATCGGCACATCGCCATTTTGACCAAAGGCTGCAATTGTGTTTGATCCATTGCCACTATTGATAATGAACCAAGTGCCGCTTGACGGCCTGAACACCGCAGCGTCGAACTTACCGTCTCCGTCATAGTCGCCGGCCACTGGTACGTCGGTCGGAACACCCCACGACAGGCCTAGAACTGTAAACCCGTTACTTCTAAGGATGAAGTAATCCGGGTTTGCTGAGTTTGCATCCGCTCGGAAGACCGCCGTGTCTGCTTTGCCGTCGCCGTCATAATCGCCGGGAACAAGAGTATCAGCAGCCAAGCCCCAGTTGATTACTCCGAAGCCTGCCGTCGAACGGTTCAAATACCAGTTGCCTTCACTCGGACGGAACACCGACAGATCAGTTCTGCCGTCGCCGTCAAAGTCGGCCCGGGATCTAATGGAAGTTGCCGGCGCACAATTGAAACTGCTGATGATTTGGACATCATCAATATTGACACCGGTTGCGGCAACCGAATTGTCGGAAGCCATTCGCCATCTGAACTGGACGTTTTGACCATTTGCCGCTGCGGGAAGATTGACGACTGTGTCAAGATAACCGCCCGCGGACGTTCCCGCCCAAGCCATGCGTCCGCCGATCGGACTCATAAAGGCGGTCGAGATCGTCGCGTTGTAACCGTTGCTCACAAACGAGCCGCCGGCTGCGATGATGTCCTGGAAAGCCCCTGC
>JANOGL010000259.1:0-5889 GCA_031405985.1 Acidobacteriota bacterium
GAGGCTTCTTGCTTCTGTGAAAGCTCTCGTTACTTCGCTCCCGGCAAGAGTTCCAGATTACCCATTTCGCGATTGTACATATCGAGCTGGCCCACTTCGTCGGCGGTGGCGTCGAGCATCTGTTTGGTCATAGCGATCGAATCGGAAAGCTGTTCGAAGTCGGGCAGCGAGAATCGTTCGGGCGTCGAGATCGTGACGATCTCGTCATTTAGATAGCTGAAAAAGTTTTCGATAGATTGGAGTTGGCCCTCGACGTGCTTTACGCTGCGTTCGATCTCGTCGAACGATGCGATGCGGCGTTTTAGTATTTCAACATTTGTCTGCTGAATGCGTTTTGTCTTTTCGTCGGTCGAACCTTCCATCGCACGAAAGGCCTGCGAAAGCTGGTTGTGAACCGCAGTGCGATTTATCGATTTGAGATGCTGTTTGCGGCGTCGATAAACATCGAGCAGATCAACGAAATCTTCCCAACGTTGATCGAGCGCTTTCAGATTTGACGGCAGATCACGCGCACCGGTGAACTTGTGATAGTTGTCCTGGATTTTGTCTTTTAGCCAACGCAGGTATTCGACGGCCTCGCGCTCGCGCGGCGTAAAAGCCTTTATCAGACCTTCTCGATTTGCGATGTGCGCTTTTAGTAACCGTTCCTTTTCGCGCCGCTGAATGAGCTGGCGATATGACGGCAGATTTGGCACGACCATTACGTAAATTGCTTCAAGGATGAGAGCAATGAGCAGCGGAATGACGCTGCCTGTGAACGCGGCGGCGGCGGCGAAACCCGCGAGCCCCCAAAAGTTGACCGGCTCCTTGAGAGCGGCTTTTGCGTAGCTCGTGTTGAATTTATCTAAATCCTGCCGGTATTTCGCCAGATCAGCCATATCAAATTACTAGATGCCGAGTTGCACGTGCGGGTTTGAAACAGCTTAATTCGAATGACTGCTTTCCTTAACCTCGTCGAGAGTGGCCTCCGTTTCGACTGCGCTTGAATTCGCCTCGATCTGTTTGCTCTCAGGCGGGGTTCCCGGGCCGAGCATGCCCATCTGCTGTTTGTATTCGAGCAGTTTGTCTTGCAGTTGAATGTCCATCGCCTCGCGCTCAATGTCGGCCATCTGGTTATCAACGGACGATGTACCGAGCTGTAGTTTTGCTTCGGCGGCGGCAACGCGGCGGTCGATCTTTTCGCGCATCTCGTTGAATGTCGATGCGTCGTCGCCGATATTGAACGCTTCCATCGTCTGTGCGAGCTGCTCTTGAAGCCTGGCCTGTTTAGCTGCTGAGATCAGCTGCATCGCCTCGGCAGAGCGCTTTTTCATATTTAGCACGTAATTGTCTCGTGCCTTTAGCGCCTGTTTCGAAGCATCTTGCGCCTGATTTGCCTGAGCATCGGTTCGGACAAGATCCTGCTGAGCCTGCTGCAATTGGCCAATGTATGCGGTTGCGATGTCGTCGCGTCCCATTTTGACCGAGGCCTTGATCTTGGAATCAAGATCGACGACTTGCGTCGAAAGATTCTCTTTTTGTTTTAATAGCAGCCGCTCGGTCGCCATCACCTGCGCCACTGAGTTGTTCAATTCCGGCACACGGTCGCGCATGTCGCGGATGGTTTGCTGCAGCACCAATTCGGGGTTCTCAATCCGATCAAGCGCCGCTCCTGTACTTGCAAAAAATACTCTCTTAAATCTCGCCCAAAGTCCCATTTTATCTATCCTTCCTCAATTTTCTCGCGTACAACGAACCACACGCCAAAACCCTTACGACACGCCAAAAGGCAAAGTTGCAAATTCGCGGAATCAGTATAACAGAAAATGCAGATATCAATGACAATACATCTGACACGGATGTTGGGATTTTGCTGAAAGTCAACTAGAGTTATTTTAAGCTTGACCTTAGACGCGATGAATCACAGTGTAAGACAATTAATCGACGAGCTCGACCGCAAGTTGCTTGGATCTCACAGGTTTGATACTGAGCTATTTGGCCGGTTGACGGAGCAACAGCGAGCGGGCGGAATCCTTCATGGTGAGCGGACCATTTGCCCATTTCTGCGCCCATTTTTTCTCGAGGCATCGCAATATCGCGAGATTCAAAATGCGGCAAGTATCGTTTCTTCGGCAATCAACACGATCACGCGGGCGGCTTTGCTTGACGGCGAACTGCTCTCCCAACTCGGTGTTACGGAAAAAGAAGCGCGCTGGGCGCGTATCGACCCAGGTTACGAACATGTCTCAGTAACAAGCCGTCTTGACACGTATCTAAGCAGCGATAGTTTTGCATTTCTCGAATACAATGGAGAAAATCCTGCCGGCGTTGGCGATCAGATGACACTAAGTGTTCTGCACAAAGACGTGCCGGCCGTTACCGAGTTTCTTAGCAGCGTAAACCATTTCTTTCCGCAGCCTCAGATTTCCTTGGTTGATACAATACGATCCACATTCGGCCAATTTGGCGGCAAAAATACCAGCCCAAATGTGGCGATTGTCGATTGGGAGGGTGTCGATACAAGCGCGGAATTCGTACTGCTCGCGGAGCTTTTCGAATCACGCGGCTTGAAAACGGTCATTTGCGATCCGCACGAACTCGAGTACGGAAAAGAAAAACTCCGGGTTAGGGACTTTCCTGTCGACGTTCTTTTCAAGCGCGTCATCATTCATGAATTTTTGGAAAAGTTCGATGAAAATAGTCCTGTTTTTCGAGCTCTTGAGGACAAAAGCGTGTGCATGATCAATTCGTTTCGTTCGAAAATTGCCCACAAGAAGGCCAATTTCGCAATTCTAACGGACGAGCGTTATTCGACGATGTTTACAAATGAACAATTAGCGATTATCAATGCTCACGTTCCTTGGACGCGACGGGTCGCTGCGTCTTATACGACCTATCGCGGAAAAAAAATCGAGCTTTTCCAACTATTGCGCAATGAGCGGCATCGATTTGTCCTAAAGCCGAACGACGACTACGGCGGCCACGGAATCAACCTCGGTTGGGAATTGTCGGAATCTGAATGGGATTCCGCTATTGAAAACGCTCTCAGCCGAGATTACATCCTGCAGGAACGAGTTATGGTCGAAAAGGTCGCAATGCCTGTTATTGAGGGCAATGAACTGCAAATTCAACGACTGAATGTGGATTTTGACCCGTTCTTGTTTTGCGGCATTGTTGAGGGCGGTATGGTCCGCTTGAGCAAAGATTCGCTCGTAAATATCACACAGGGCGGTATGGAATCTGCCCTCGTTATACTGAGCGACTATTAACGCAAGTTAGAGTCTTCGATTTCGTTCTCAATGCAGATTTGGGGCGATTTTTCGTTCGATCAATAATTCAGAACCGGTAAAGTTATCATGAAAAAAATTACAGCATGGACGATTTTGTTTGCTATATATTTTGGACAAATAGTTCCGTATTATCTCGTCGTTAACGGTCAAGTTATCGGAAAAGCAATGGACCAAAAGCTGCAAGATAAGCCAAACGGGCTCAAGTTTCGACTAAGCGAAGGTCAAGAAGGCGCTGAAAAACGCGTCAAACAGCCTCTTGCCGCGACCGATACGCTGTCCGAGAGCGACGCGAAGAATCTGTTAAAGCGAATCCCCGAGATCAAACCTGACACGTCGGATCAGACAGATTTTGCAAAGCGCGCGGGAACCTTGCCTGCGCCCAAGACCGGCAACAAGATTCCGGTCAAGTTTCCGTCGGACGATCAGCGGGGCACGCCGAAGGTTGACACCAGCGGCCGAACGTTACAAGTAGTTAGATTTTCACCCGAAGGCGAGGTGCCGCTCGCCCCAGACCTGAGCGTGACCTTTTCGCAGCCGATGGTTGCCGTGACTTCGCAGGAAGAAGCCGCAAAATACGCGCCGGTCGAACTCACGCCGCAGGTCGAGGGACGTTGGCGTTGGCTCGGGACAAAGACGCTGATGTTCGACACGGACAAACGTTTTCCGATGGCGACGAAATTCACCGCCCGCGTGCCCGCCGGAACAAAGTCAGCGACCGGTCAGGTTTTGCAAAAGGACGTAAGTTGGAACTTCACGACGCCGCCGCCAAAGGTCGAACAGATGTGGCCGCAGAATCAGATCACGCGTCGCGACGTCGTTATGTACATGAAGTTCGACCAGGAGATAAATCCTGACGCCGTGCTGCGAACGATCAGCGTCACAGGCGGCGGCAAAAAACTGCCGCTTAGGCTTGCGACAAAGGAAGAATTCAACATTGGGGCGCAGGAGCAGCCAAAACGCTGGGTCGCGTTTAGAGCCGTTAATTCCGAAGGTCTGACGGATAATGCGCTACCTGCAGCTTCGAGCATTTCCGTCACGGTTGAGAAGGGCACGGCTTCGGCCGAAGGGCCGCTGACGACGACCGCCGCGCAGAGTTTTAAATTTCAGACTTACAGTGCCTTTAAGTTTAATAAGGGCTATTGCGGCTGGCAGGGAAGCCAGAACTGCTCGCCGTTCGACCACTGGATGATGGAGTTTAACAACTCGATCGACGCGTCGAAATTTACCAAAGAGATGGTGAAGATCGAGCCTGCCGTCGAAGGGCTGCAAATCTATCCGTCCGGCAATCACATTTATATTCAGGGCTACAAAAAGGGACGCACGACTTACAAGGTCACGGTCGACGGCGCGCTTCTGGACACGTTTGGCCAGACCCTCGGCCGACCGGCCGTGGCGTCAATTCGCGTCGGCAGCGCGCCGACGAGCTTCTACTCACAGGGCGGTTTTATGACCGTGCTCGACCCGACCGCGAAGCCGACACTTTCGATCTATTCGACAAATCACACTTCCGCGAAAGTAAAAATGTACATCGTTCAGCCGAGCGACTGGCGGCAATATCAAGATTACATTCGGCACATAAATTATGACGACGGCAAACGTCCGGCGATGCCAGGACGGCTGGTGTCAGATAAGATCGTGCCGATAAAAAGCGTCGCCGACGAAATGGTCGAGACGCGAATCGACATCGCGAGCGCGCTCGACGGCGGATTTGGCAACGTCGTTCTCGATATCGAACCGACAGTTCGCCGCGACAAATACGACCGCACGCGCGTCGTCACGTGGCTGCAGGCGACGCAGATCGGGCTCGACGCGTTTGTCGATAACACCGAGC
Source organism: Acidobacteriota bacterium (assembly GCA_031405985.1). Classification (GTDB taxonomy): domain Bacteria; phylum Acidobacteriota; class Blastocatellia; order Pyrinomonadales; family Pyrinomonadaceae; genus OLB17. The sequence goes on from JANOGL010000259.1 coordinate 5,101, forward strand.
TTGTCGGCTTTGTCACCGAGCTAAGAACGGGCAAACCGCTCGCCGGCGTCGATCTGTCGATCTATCCGAATGGCAAGGCAGTCAGTAGTCAGCAGACAGAAGACAGTAGCCAGAATGTCGGTATTTTGCAGCGAGCTTGGGATTGGCTGACGAGTTTCCGCGGTGGGCCGAATGCGGGAGAGACCGAGGCAATCGAGGCTGACGGCTCGGCGGCGACGACCGAGACGATTCCCGAAGCTGCAGCCGATCGCACAGGCGACAACGGAATTCTGCGGCTACCGCTACCGGATTCGTCTTCTCAAAAGGGCATGAACTTGCTGATCGCGAAACGCGGTAAGGATGTCGCTTTCCTTCCTGAGAACACCGACTATTACTGGCAGGACAGCGGCAATTGGTACAAAAAGGGCGAGACAGACTCGCTTCGCTGGTTCGTTTTTGACGACCGCAAAATGTACAAACCGAAAGAAGAAGTCGCGGTCAAAGGATATATTCGGAAGGTTACGGGCGGAAAACTCGGCGACGTCGAGGGTCTCGGCGGTCAAGTTCTGAATTACTCGTGGTCGGCGAAGGATGCACGCAACAACGAGATCGCAAAGGGAACGGTCGCGACAAATCCGTTTGGGGCGTTTGATCTAAAATTCTCGCTGCCGGACAACGCTAACCTCGGCTATTCGCGCACAGAGTTCACCGAAACGGGCAGCACAACTGTTAGTTATTCGCACCAATTCCAGATTCAGGAATTTCGCCGTCCCGAATTTGAGGTGACGGCGAAGGTCGAGACCGAGGCTC
>JANOGL010000210.1:0-16403 GCA_031405985.1 Acidobacteriota bacterium
TTCGATACGTTTTCGAAGGACTGCTTGTCTCGTTCATTGTCCAACTATGGATGCTGCCGCTCACGGCTATCTATTTTCACCGCGTTTCGCTTGCGTCGGTTTTGCTTAATCTGTGGGTCGGCGTCCTCATTGCGTTCGAGAGTTTTACAGCCGTCGCCGCTGCGGTAGCAAGCAATTTTAGCGAACTGCTCGCGACAGGATTTTATGCGATAGCGGATATTTGTAACTGGTTACTACTTACCGTGCCGTCACTGGTTTCAGATAACGGATGGGCGAGTTTTCGGACTCCGGCTTATGCAGAAAACGGTCGTATAATTTACGCGATCTATTTTATTCCGATCATCTTGCTGGTTTTCGCACTCAATCGCTGGAAACCATTCGATTTGCGAAACAATTCAATCTTGACCAGCAGACGCGCGATCATGGCAATGTTTTCCGCTGCGATTTTATTGATCGCCGTGATTGTCTTGCATCCGTTTTCAGCACCGCGTCCGGACGGACGGCTGCATATCGATTTTTTAGACGTCGGTCAGGGTGATTCGATATTTGTAACTTTTCCAAACGGACAGACGTTGCTTGTCGATGGCGGCGGACGATTTGATTACAGAAAAACGGACGACGAAGCTGAACCGTTCGTACCGGACACACGCGGCATCGGCGAAGCGGTCGTCAGCGAGGTTTTGTGGGCGAAAGGCTATTCGCGGATCGATCACATCTTAGCGACGCACGCCGACGCCGATCATATCGAAGGGCTTGTCGATGTCGCAAAGAATTTTCAGATCGGCTCGGCGATCTTCGGGCGAATGCCGATGAACGATCCTGATTTCGTTGAGCTAACGCAAGTTCTGCAGCAACGCGGCATCACAACAGAGACAATCGGTCGCGGTGAGATCTTAAAATTCGGCGAGGCCCAAGTCGAAGTCCTTTATCCGTTTGTTTCGACTGACGAAAACGCGCTTTCGGACAATAACAACTCGATTGTTTTGCGCATCGTTTACGGCTCGCGAGCCGTTTTGCTGACGGGCGACATAGAGCGAGCCGCCGAGACCGCGCTTGTCAGCAGCGGCGGAACATTGGCAGCCGATCTTGTAAAAGTCGCGCATCACGGCAGCCGGACTTCGTCTATGCAGCAATTTATCGACGCCACCGGGGCCAAATATGCCGTCGTCTCTGTTGGGCGAAATTCGCCATTCGGTCATCCGCACGCGGACGTTGTCGCGCGCTGGCAAGCGGCGAACGCGCAAGTTTTCACAACCGGCACGAGCGGAATGATCTCGGTCTCGACCGACGGCAAAGACCTGAAAATAGCTGCATTCCAGCAGTGAAAAAACGCCGTTGATAGCGCGCCGCGATTTGCCGTATTATGAACGGTGGCGGTGTTAGTAAGGTGCTTTCTGATTAGTTCGCAGCGGACAAGATAGAAGGCGTTAATTGATTCTGCTACAGTTGGCTTATGAAGCCGTCCGTTTATATTGAAACCACAATCATCAGTTATTTGACCGCCAAGCCAAGTCGGGATTTGATTGTTGCGGCTCATCAGCAAATTACAAACGAGTGGTGGAGCGATGTTCGTCCGCAAGTTGATTGCTTTGTTTCGCCATTTCTGATTGACGAAGCATCTCGCGGAGATGCAACTTACGCGCAAAAGCGGCTTGACGAGATTGTTGATTTCACCGTGCTTGAAGTCAACGAGGAGATTGAAGATTTAGCACAGCGGTATTTTGCGGCGTAGCAAATTCCAGAAAAAGCAAAAATTGACGCTTTTCATCTGGCAGTTGCGGCTTGGCACAAGATGGATTATTTGCTTTCGTGGAATTGCAAACATATTGCAAGTGGTCGCGTCCAAAAGATGATGCAGGAAATTAACTTTAGTCTCGGAGTGCATACGCCTATAGTTTGCACGCCCGAAGAATTGATGGAGGTTTAAGGATTATGTGGGAAGACCCGATAGTGAAAGAAGTTCGCAAGGCGCGGCTTGAAATTGAGCAAGAGTGTGGCGGAGATTTTCGCAAGATTTACGAACGAGCAATAAAAATACAGAAGAAAGTTGTAGAGAAACGAGTTTCTGATTCTGCTGTGAAAGCCCAAGAAGAGGAAGCATTGCCTATATGCTAAAATAGGCCGAACAAGGCATCTGACGTGAGGGCGCGGGCAGCGACTTTCTTATCGCGGTACCTTTTTGACTTTGAGTTGCGTGGGTTCGGTTTCGCCCGACGTCAATTCGGTCGTTGCCAATCACCGCCCGGCCATCGCGCTGTGGAAGACGCGGCCCTCGCTTTTTATCTCGTAAGTAACCCATTTTGAAAAACATTCGTTGATAACACGCCGCGATTTGCCTTATTATCAACGGCGTTGGAGTTAATAAGTAATTCGCCGGCGGCAACCTTTCAAACGGCGCGTCCGTATTTACCGGGTAAGCTGAATGATTTTAACTTTACTGGAGGTGTAAATTGAACAAAACAAGTCGAACACTTATTACCGTCGCCATTGTTTTAGCAGGTGCGATGTTGGCTTCGGCCCTGATGCTGAAATTCACTCCTGATGGTTCGTGGCCGGCGTTTATTGGATGGATAATTTTCTTTGTCGCAATACAATCTCCGTTTCTATTTATTCAGTCAGCCCAAGCTAGCTGTACGGCATGGCTGGCTCGTTTCCGCAAAGGAGAATAACGGCGTGAAAAAAGTATCAATTCATTACTGTGCGGTTTGACCGGTCAAACAAATAATGGCTTCCCGTGTGGCAGCCCAACTGCGAAAAGAAAACAACGTAGCGGTGGAAACGATCAGAGGCGGGCTTGGCGAGTTTAGTGTGTATCTTGACGAGGAGAAGGTTATTGACACGAATCGCTTTTGGTATCCCGCACCAAACAAGATTGTCAAGAAGGTAAAAGCACTGCTCGCGGGGTAAAATCATTACGTCCACACGCCGCCGAACAATGGTTGCGTAGGAGCCGCGGCACTCGGCTTTATCTCTACCCCATTTTGAAAAACAATCGTTGATAACACGCCGCGATCTGCCGTATTATCATCGGTACCGGTGTTAATAAGTAGTTGGGCCGCAATTAAAGTGTGATTACAGCTAATTTCATTCATCGTACGTTCCGAATCCGTTGCGGAGACTCGGTCGGAACGGCTTTCACGATAGACGCGAACGGGCGAGAGTATCTCGTTACCGCGCGTCATGTCGTGCAGTCCTTCGATCCTTCGGTTGGCATAGCGCTGTTCGGGAACAACGCATGGACTATTGTTCCTGCTCAACTTGTTGGTCACGCGGTCGGTCCGACAGATGTTTCTGTTCTTGCGGCGGAGAATCCCTTAGTAGCCCCAAACTTACCCGTTGTGACCAGCAGCAAAGGTCTAACGTATGGTCAAGAAGTGTTCTTTCTCGGGTTTCCTTACGACATCCTGGGCAACGTTACTTTCACGGAGCAAGGATTCCACTTACCGCTTGTCAAACGCGCAACAATGTCGTGCTTCGCAGGGGACGTTTACCTTCTTGATGGACATAATAATCGGGGCTTCTCTGGTGGTCCTGTCCTTTTCGCGCCGCACGCAGGACCGCCGACAAACATCGGAGCTATCGTCTCGGGGTACAAATCCGTGCAAGAGCCCATTTATCTGGAGGCTAATCCCACGGATTTGAGTTTCACGTACAACACTGGGATCATTGTTTCCTACAGGATTGAAGTTGCCTTGGCATTAATCCAACAGAACCCAATTGGCGCGGTTCTGTAACCGTCGTTGGCCCTCGCTTTTTATCTCGTAATTACCCCATTTTGAAAACCAATCGTTGATAACACGCCGCGATCAGGAATCCCGATGCGTCGGGACAACGGCTTAATTTCCTTGCGCTTAGCTGCGGAGGCGATGTATTGTTTTCATATGATCGAGTGGTCAACATGTCCTGAGGTCGAGCAAAACCCGAGGAAGGTCAGCGGTGCCTGGATCTTTCGCGGTTCTCGCGTACCGGTCACTGCCCTGTTCGAAAACCTCGAAGCGGGAGCATCGATCGATGACTTTCTATCGTGGTTTCCCGGGGTCACTAAAGCGCAGGTTGAGGCCGTTCTTGAATACACTATTTCGAGCCTCGAGTCGGAGCGCGTGGCGGCTTAGCGATGGTCCTTTTGTTCGATCAGGGAACCCCATTGCCGCTGCGCACTCACTTGGCGGACCACACCGTTGTCTCAGCCTTTGAAAAAGGTTGGAGTGAACTCGAAAATGGCGAGTTGCTCACCGCTGCCGAAGCCTAAGGCTTTGACGCAATTATCACCACCGATCAAAACCTCCGATATCAACAGAATCTTGCCGGAAGAAGAATAGCCGTTGTCGTCCTGCCAACGACGAACTGGCCGCGGATCGAGAGAAATATCCCTTTGGTCCTCGACGCTATCAGCAACGTCTCCGTGGGCACCTTCCAAGAGGTTTCCTTCCCCGACAATTAAGAAATAAATTAGCAGAAAGGGCCGGAGCGAATAAAGTCCGGCCCTCGCTTTTATCTCGTAAGTAACCCATTTTGAAAAACATTCGTTGATAACAAGCCGCGATTTGCCGTATTATCAGCGGCATAGGAGTTAATCAATTGTTGGGCGGCAATCGAGCTGCACAACACTGTCAACCAAAAGGAGAAATCACAATGTTTTACAAAACCCTGATTAGCCGCTCAATGCAGGCGGCATCGCGTTGCTCGTTGTTGCTCATGCTGGGTCTGGCGGCCGGCTTGTTCGCCTATGCACAAGCGCCGAATCAAGAGCAGGCCGTAACGCAGACCTACCGTAATCCGAAGCTAAAGTGGGGGCCATGCCCGCCGTTCTTGCCCAAAGGATGCGGCATTGCGGTGCTTCACGGCGATCCTGCAAAAGACAACGTAGATGTGTTCTTTAAGATACCCGCCAAGTCAACGATTCCGGTCCATTGGCACACCTCGGCGGAACGAATGGTGTTGGTAGCAGGCGAGCTTCATGTCACCTATGACGGCCAGAAGAAGGCGGTTCTCAAGCCGGGAACTTATGCGTACGGCCCCGCCAAACGACTACATAAGGGCTTTTGCGCAAGCTCCGTCCCATGCGTCCTCTTCATTGCCTTTGAATCGCCGTTGGATGCCACGCCGGTGGACGGCACACCAAAATAGAGGTACAGCTGCCCAACAAGGCGCTCTAACCGACGTTTTCTGTAGTCGCTTCGCTGCGGCAGAAACGGGGCTGAGCTTGAGCGTTATAGACGTGAAGATCGGGACACTCGTTTCGTGAACATTAACAAAAAGACCGGAGCGGTTGCCCTGGCCGGGATAGACGATCCACTGTAAATTAATGGGCGGGTAAATTTATGCCAAAGGTCCATTTCCCCACATCGCCGTCCTTGACATAAACGGACGTGCCCCAAATTGGTCCAACCTTCTGGCCGAAGCAGGTGCCGTCGGCAGCACCGTTAAATGTCAGTATGCCGACGTTAGGCGAGAGCATCGTGGCCGCGCCATCGGTGACGCTGACGCTCTTGACATCGCATCCGGGACTGGTCCAGTCCTTTAATGCATCGGCCTTGGTTGCAAAGTAGGTGCCAAAGATATTGATAAACGAAATTTCCTTGGTCGTCAGTTCGTCAATTTTTTTGCCGTCGTGATCTTTCCAGGCTTCCCAGAGGGCTTTTTCGGCCGTCACCAACGCATCGGTGACGGCATCACGGGCGGCGCGCTTTACCTCGTCCGTTTCAGGAGATTCTTTCTTGTCAGCCGGTTTTGCGGGCGCCGCTTTTGGATCGACAACCGCAGCTTCGGCGTGAAAGGCGGCTTTCCATTTGTCGCCGCTTCGGACGAGAACAGTGGCAGCCCGAACCGTTGCGGGCAATGCTTTTCCTCCGCATTTGGCGTCCTGCGTCGCTTTATAGGTCAGAAGAGCGGCATCATCTCCGAGCAAGCTCATTTGTTCTTCCGAAAACGAGAAATCGTTGACGTCGCATGTCGGGTCGCTGATCCGCTTGATGATCGCAGCCTTATCAGAGCGGCCGTTGTTGCCCATGCCAATAGCGTTGTCGGTCAGATAATCCTCAAAAAACTTTCCATCTTTGGCTTTCCATGATTTCCATGCCTTTCCCTCATTTGCGATCAGATCATCCTTTGTCGGAGCCGCCGCTGCGGGTTTGGCGTTCGTGTTTGCGGCATTTGCGTTATTCGCCGGTGCGTTTCCGGCGGGTGCTCCGCAGGCTGTGAAAACAAATGCTGCTGCCACGGCTAAAACGAAATATTTGATCTTGTTCATAAATCGCCTCCTCCAAGATTTTGTAAGGGCCGGAGCGAATAAACTCCGGCCTTGTTCGATAAGAACGAACGCACTTCGCTTATTATTGCGAAACGCCCATGCCAAAGTTCTGACGCCAGGCGTCGCCTTCTTTCGAATATATGCTTACATACCACTCGGTCGTTATCGGCTGGCCCTCGCATGAGCCTTCGCCGCCGCCTTTGTACGTGAGCATCGTCACGTCCTTGGCGAGCGAGACGGACGACGCGTCGGAGAGCCAGAAGCTCTTGACGTCGCACTTATTCTCGGTTGCCCATTCTTTGAGTATCGTGGCACGGTCTCTGCGGCCCTGACCGCCGGTAAACACAAAGTCCTTTGCAAGGACAGCTTCGAGAGCCTTGGCGTCTTTAGTTTTCCATGCTTCCCAGATCTTTTTTTCGACCGCAAGGACAGCATCGGTAGCGGCGTCGGGTTTGGCTTCCTCTTTCTTTGCCTCGTCCTTTTTAGCCGGCGCAGCGGGTTTTGGCGGAGCCTTAGGATCTACGACTGCGGTCTCGGCGTAGAATGCCGCCTTCCACTTATCGCCCTCGCGAACGTAGATGCTCGACGAGTTAACATTGGCCGGGCCTTTCTTGCCGTCGCAGGTGTAATCCTGAGCACTCTTAAAGGTTAAGACCGCGACATCAGGGCCGACCAATTGCATCTGGTCGTCCGAGAGCGTGTAGCTCTTGACCTCGCATTTCTGTTCAGTATATGTTTTGACAGCAGTGGCCTTGTCCATACGTCCGGTGGATGAGAACCCGACGTATTTGTCCGTCGCATTATCGACGGTCCACTTGGCGTCGCGATTCTTCCACGCCTCCCAACCGGCCTTTTCCATAGTCATCAGAGCTTCCTTTGTCGGCGCGGCTGCTGCGGGTTTGGCAGCTGCATTAGTCGCGGCTGCGTTGTTTGGCGCCGGAGCGTTACCGGCGGGCGCTCCGCAGGCGGCAAATAGCCCGGCTGCGGCAAGCGTCAATGTTACAAAAACGATTCGGTTCATAATTTTCTCCTGTTTTAGCAATCGGAATTCTGACAAAGACGATCGAGGCGAATACAAACTCAAGCCGATCAACGTCTTCGTCGCATGAGAACCTGTGTAAGGGAACAATCTCACTATACACCCAATCAAGTTTTTCGCAATTGGAGAACGGTGGTGATCACCGCAAAAAAAGCCGCGGCACTCGAGAGCCCGCGGCTGTTAGTAGAAATCTCCGCAATCTTACATTGCGGGTGATTCGAACATAAACGCGAGTTTCCAAGCTTCGCCTTCTTTTACATAAACGGCAGCCTGATAGAGTGGGCCGTTCTTTTGGCCGTCGCAGGTGCCGTCGGATGTGCCTTTGAGCGTGAGCAGTTCGACTGTGGGCGAGAGAGCGGTCGAGAAACCGTCGGTGACGGCGACTTTTGTGATGCCCTCGCACTTCATGGTCTCGGTCCATTGCTTCGTGACCGCAGCATTACCGGTGTGATAATTGCCCAGAGGATCAACCACCGATATGTCTTTGGTCATATTGTCGTTGAACCACTTGGCGCTCTTTGCCTTGAAGGCTTCCCAGCCGGCGGTGTGAATTTTGACCAGAGCATCGGTGTTGGCCGATGGCGTCGGTTTGGCCGGAGCAGGAGCCGCAGCGTTGCTGTTAGAGCTGGCAGCTTTGTCGTCCGATTTTGCGTCGGCTTTTTTGTCGTCGGCTTTTGGCTCTTCTTTCTTAGCTTCTTCTTTTGCGGGCGGTGCAGGCGGGTTTTTGGGATCGATGATCGGCGTTTCGCCGTGGAACGCGCCTTGCCATTTTTCACCGTTGCGTACCCAAACGCTCGCCGCGCGAATCGGGCTCGGCAGTTTCATTGCCTTGCCGTCCGGTCCCGTGCAGCTGCCGTCAAACGTGCCTTTGTAGCTCATCGCATACGTGTCGTCGTTGATCTTCGACATCTTCGGGTCTTCGAGGTTCCACGATTTTACATCGCATTTGAACGAACCGATCATTCCGGTTACGTCAGACTTGCTCATCCGCTGGCCTTGTTCCATCGATACAAATTTGTCAGACAACATTCCCTCGAAATAAGCTTTGTCGCCCTTGATCCAGGCTTCGTTCGCTTTCTTGTCCATGTCGAAGAGAGCTTCGACGGTCGGTGCCGCGGCGGTCTTCGTCGCGGTGTTTGCTGGTGCGTTTGCAGGCTTGTTTTCGGCTGCGCCGCCGCAAGCCATCATAAATGCCGCCATCGCGGCGATAATGAATAATCCGGTTTTTCTCATTGTTTTACTCCTTGCGCTATTATGCGCAGATTTAAAATTAAAGCCCGATGGGATTCGTACTAAAATCCTTTCGAGCGTTCCTCAGTCGTCCTAATTGGGTATAGTTTTAACACTGATACAACATCTTGTCAAGCACAAAGTCCAAAAATTTAGTTCCTAATGCTTAAAATGACGAACTCCTGTGAATGCCATCGCGATACCGTGTTCGTCAGCGGCGGCGATGGATTCGTCGTCTTTGATCGATCCGCCGGGCTGCACTATCGCCGTGACGCCATATTTTGCGGCTTCATCGACATTATCTCGGAAAGGAAAAAACGCGTCCGACGCGAGTGCCGAGCTTGTTAGCGGCAAGTTAAATCGTTCCGCTCGCATCGCCGCGATCCGCACCGAATCAACGCGATTCATTTGCCCCGCACCGACGCCGAGCGTTTGAAATTCGTTGGCAAAGACGATCGCGTTCGACTTTACGTGCTTGCAAACCGTCCATGCGAGCATCATCGAACGCAGCTCGACTTCGGTCGGCTGGCGTTTTGTGACGATCTTGAGATCGGCGACGGCCAGTCGGTGCAAGTCGCGATCCTGGACGAGAAAGCCGCCTGATATCTGACGATATTCGATTTTGGATTTTGGATTTTGGATTTCGGATTGACCAAGTTTTAGCACTCGAAGGTTTTTCTTTGACTTGAACAATTTTAACGCGTCGCCGTCGTAGTCAGGTGCGATCACAACCTCTGTAAACACCTCGTTTACCGATGCTGCGACCTCTGCATCGACTTTGCGGTTGAACGCGACGATGCCGCCGAAAGCCGAAACAGGATCGGTTGCGAGCGCACGTCGATACGCTTCCTCGTTAGTTAGACCGACGCCGACGCCGGAGGGATTTGTGTGTTTTATGATCGCGACGGCGAGCTCGTCAAGGTCGTTTACCAGTGCCCACGCCGCGTCCGCATCGACATAGTTGTTGAACGACATCTCTTTGCCATGAAGCTGTTCGGCGTTTGCGATGCCGCTGCCTTGATCTACGTAAAGAGCGGCTTTTTGATGTGGGTTTTCGCCGTAGCGGAGGTCGATGGTCTTTGCAAGCTGAAGGATTTCGGTTTGTTTGAAGGACGACCCAGTCGCTACCGCTCCCGGTTCTGACAGGAAGGTCGAGATCGCAGAGTCGTATGCAGCGGTTCGCATGTAAGCGGCGGCGGCGAGTTTTGCGCGGGTTTCGAGGGACAGCGAGCCGTAGTTAGAATTTAGTTCGTTGACGATCTCGTCATAAGCGCCCGAATCGGTCACGACCGCTACATCGCGCCAGTTTTTTGCCGCGGAGCGGATCATTGCCGGACCGCCGATGTCGATGTTTTCGACGGCTTCGGCGAGCGTAACACCTTTTTTTGCAATGGTTTGTTCGAATCGATAAAGATTTACAACGACGAGGTCGATAGGCTCGATGCCGTGTTCGTTCATCGAAGCGACGTGTTCGGCGTTGTCGCGCAAAGCTAAAAACGCGCCGTGGATTTTCGGGTGTAAAGTCTTTACGCGGCCGTCCATCATCTCGGGAAAGCCCGTGACTTCAGAGACGTCAGTAACTTTCAAACCCGCATCACGCAGAGCTTTCGCCGTACCGCCCGTCGAGATGATCTCGGCGCCGAGCCTCGCAAGCGCGGTTGCGAATTCGACGACGCCGGTTTTGTCCGAGACGCTGATGAGAGCGCGTTCTATCTTTTTCAATTCACTCATAAAAAACAAAAAGGCGGCCGACTCGACCGCCTTTTACACAAACTTTTTTTGGGACGCGCATTTGGTCCCAATTACCACAATTCGAAAGATCAATTGCCGAGCCAATTAAAAAAAAAACCGGCCTAGAAACAAAAGGCTAAGCACAAAGATCATTGCGTAAATCAGCACTTTGATAAGACTCATAAAATCCTCTATTCTGAAACGCGAGCCTGCGACGAAATGCCATTTTATTCCCCGATTTACTCGATGTCAAAGAATTTACGCTCAATTTTGCTGATTTTTGCCGCGTTTGTCGCGATTTTACAATTCTTTACAGACGCGAGTGGCCAGAACGTCGAGGCCACGATAAAAATTGACTCAAATCAAGGCTCGGTTGTCCAAATTAACGGGAAAATGGGGTCCAAAAGCAGGAACTTGTCATTTTTGAGATCGCTCGCCGGTATCGACAACCTCGGCGAGCGCGTATCTGAAGTCACTCTGTTTGACGACGCCGGTAATTCGGTGACTTACAAAAAGTTTGTCGCGGGCGAGTATGTCGCCGACGCGGATTTTACTTCATGGAGCTACAAGATCGATCTCACGCCGCCAAAAAATCGCACCGCGGCGGCGCATATTTCGTGGCTGACGAGCGAGAACGGCCTGCTCATGCTCGGTGATGTACTGCCAATTTTCGGGCATACACCGACATCGGCGAAGGTAAAGATCGCGGTACCAAAAGGCTGGTTACAGATGGAGAACCGCATCGATAACATCGTCGAGACGCAGGATGTGGCGTCAGAAGTTGTTGCGGTCGGCAAAGACATCCGGTTTCGTAAGGTTCATATCGCGGACACCGCAATAACAATTTGCATCGCCGGCGAATGGTTTTTCACGGGCGACGATGTCACAAATTTCGCTCGGGACATTTACGCAGGAACGAGACAAGTGTTCGGCTCTGACAATTCAAACGCCGTGTTTATCAACATTTTTAGATTTCCGCAAGCGACACCTATTGGCCAGTGGGAGGCAGAAACGCGCGGGCGAAATATTACCATCGCTTCGTCCGACATGCCGTTCAAGTCACAGTCTTTGCAACGTTTACACGAGCAGCTGCGGCACGAGATATTTCACCTATGGCTGCCAAACGGTGTTAATCTAAGCGGCCAGTACGATTGGTTTTACGAAGGCTTCGCACTTTACAGATCGCTGAAACTCGGCGTTGCAGTTAATCGAATTCGGTTCGAAGATTTTCTCGATACGCTTGAGCGCGTTTATGACATCGATCGTTTGTCGGCGCAGAAAACTTCGCTGATCGACGCTTCGAAAAATCGTTGGGCGGGTGCGAACACGCGCGTTTACGCACGCGGAATGCTGGTTGCATTTCTGTGCGACGTGGCGACGCTGGATTCGTCAAAGGGAAAGCGCTCGATAGACACCTTGCTTAGCGAACTGTATCAAAAACATAGAACGCCATCGGCAACGACTGACGCGAACGCTGCGATTCTCACATTGATGAAATCTCGCAAAGAACTCGTGCCGATCGTCGAGCGTTATGTCGCGGGCGGCGAACCGCTAGACTGGACTGCGTTGCTCCAAAAGGCAGGCATCGATGCGACGACGAGAGATCAATTAACCAGGCTCGCAACGGTCGCAAAACCGTCGGGTAGACAAAAAGATTTGTTGGACAAGTTGGGTTATAATAGCTGGCGCAAGCTGGGAAATAGCAAACAATGAAGTTACGTTTTTTTGCGATTATTATTCTTGGGATTTCGGCGATTTCTATCGCTGGCTGCAGCGTGCTTGGTGGCGTAATCGGCCCAAGCGATACCGCTACGGTGGTGTCAAGGTCGGCGTGGCTTCGCACGTCGTATGCGGTAGTGGCGGCGGATTTGCTCGAGGTGAAACGCGGCGACCGGCTCGATGTGCTTGATCAGATGGAGTTTGAAAAGGTCCTCTGGTTCCGTGTCCGGGCACATGACGACGCTGAAACCGAGGGCTGGATCGAGGCGCAGAACATCATTACAAGTAATACGCTCGAAAAATCTCAGCAGATAGCCGAAGAATTCAAGGATCAAGCCCCGCAGGCCGCCGGCGTTATTCGTTCGGCTTCAAATCTGCGCACGACGCCGGGAATCAATCAAGAGAACGTACTCTTCAAACTTGCGCACAGCTCGACTTTCGAGATCATAGCGTGGAAATTTGTTCCGAAGCAGGAGGTCCCCGACGTCGACGACGCTCCTAGAGGGCAGCAAAAGACGGGCAAGCGGACGAAGAATGTCGAGATTGAGGCCGCGAAGGAAGAAGGCGAGCCTGAAAAGCTCGATGAAAAATACGATATCTGGTATCTTGTCAAACTCGATCCATCGGTTTCGCCGGCGCCGGCCGGTTGGCTGTTCGGCAGACAGGTCGAGTTGCAGGTACCGAGCGACATCGTCTTTTTTCAGCACAATAATCGCAGGTTTGTGACATGGCAGCGTCTCGACGCGGATTCTGCAAACAAGGTTGGAGCCGGCGACAAATCGCTCGCACCGGGAAGCTGGGTGATACTGGCCCGTAACAGCTATTCGAAACCGATCGAAGGCGTCGAGCCGGATTTTGACTACATTCTCGTGCTTGCGTTCGACAAGTACGACCAAAGCTATTACACGGTCTGGAAAACGACGCCCAACAACGAGGTCTGGGGAAAGCTGCCGCTAAAAGTCGATGGCAAAGGCGACAACAAGACGTTTACCGTGACGATTCGAAACCCGTCGGGACAGATGGACGAGAAGCGGTTTACCGTCTTTCGCGATAAGAACCGACTAAAAGTCACGCCGCCCGAGGACATCGCTCAATACGAGACAAAATCTCCGAAGTAAGCCACAGGGCAAAGAAAATAAAAAGGCAAAAGTAAACAGGAAAACAAGCTTTTTGCCTTTTACCTTTTTACTTTTGACTTAAAACCTCTGTGTGCTCTGTGGCAAAAAACTATGTCCGCATCAGACGATAATCCTTTTTCCGAACCCGTCGAGATCGAGATCACCGACTCGCTCGATCTGCATTCGTTTGCGCCGCGCGACATTCGCGCCGTTGTTGAGGCTTATCTTGCCGAAGCTCACAAGAAAGGTTTCACCGTGGTGCGAATAATCCACGGCAAGGGCGTCGGCGTTCAGCGCGAGATCGTTAGAAAAGTGTTGTCCGAGACAGATTTTGTCCGCGAATTTAAGAACGCACCGGAATTTTCGGGCAGTTGGGGAGCAACGATCGTCGAGTTTGAAGTTTAGCGTTCCTCGATAACATCGGCCCACGCTTCGTCTTCTTTTTTGTAGTAAACAGTTTTGAGCAGTTCATCCTGCTCGGCGATGCGATGCCCGGTTTGTTCGAGGCGGGCGGCGAGGTCTGAGCACTTATGTTCGAGGGCTCTGAGATATTTGCGGCGTTCCTGGTTTAGACGATCAATATAAAAAAGATATGTGAACTGCAGACCGGCAATGCCGACCAACACAAGACAGAGACCGATCAGAAAATACATGAGCATTATTTATTTCTCTTTTGGATTATACTCTTTGACCTTGCGGCAAGGAAAAGTAAACTTGAACTAAGCAAAAAGGCATGAACATACCCAATCTGAAACTAATTTATACGCTGTTGTGTGACGACGTTCGCATCGAAATGGGGAACAAAATCTCGCTGATGGGCATCTTTCAAAACATCATGGTCGAGAAGCTGCCCGTCTCGCTTATCAAATTCGCCGTCATCAACCACTGGCAGGGCGCCGGCAATCACGAGACCGAAGTCCGCATTCTCTCGCCCGACAAATCAAATCTCGTCGTTACATCACAGCCGACGAATATCGAGCTCGCCGAGGGCGGCTTTACCGACAACGTCAGCTTTTTTGTAAACGTCGTCTTCCCAAACCCCGGCACATACTGGATACAAACCATCGCCAACACCGTCGTCCTCGACGAATTTCCGCTCATGGTCACCGATCAGGAAAACCTCGACTCCATTCGCCCTGCGGACGAGATCAGCGAAACGATCAATTAAATTACTGACGATTGATCGGCAGGGAAACGGCGGTGCGGTAGATGGCGGCAGTTTCAACGTCGAGGTCACGGCTCGCGGTCGCGTCTTTGTATTTTGCGGTGAAACGGTATTTAGCTTTGCCCTCGGGACGGCGAATAGTGAAATCACCACTTATGTTTGTGTAAACCGTGGTAATGTTTTTTACCGAGCCGTCAGCCTCGACACGGTCGATGCGGACTTCGGCGCCGGCGACGCTCGTTCCGTCCTTATAAAAAACGCTGCCTTGAATTATCACCAGCGTACCGCGGTCGACAAAGAGCATCAGGTTGTCACCGAGGGAACGAATTTTGCCCTTTTGAACTTCGAAATTGTAACGAATCGCGGCGGCGTAACCTTTGGCGTCGATAACGAAGCTGTAAACACCGGCTTCGAGACCGTTGAGGACAAACTCACCTTTGCCGTTTGCTGTTACAGTTTTTAGATCGTTAGAATCGCGCCGAGCCGTAATCGTCGCACCTGAAATGGCATCGCCGCGAGAATTACGAACTTTGCCTTTAACACCGCCGGTCGTTTGGGCGAAGGACGTAGCGGCAAAAATAAGAACGACGCAAAGTTGCAGAAGCCCGCACGAAGTAAGGGCGCCCGTAACCGTTGAAAGCGCCCTTACTGCGTGCGGGTTTCTGCCACGATTTTCTTTTCTAATTCTGTGCATGCTGCTTCGATTCGCGAGACTCGGCTTTAAATTCGCTCGCAACATCATTGATGATGTCATCGAGCGATTTGGTTGGCTGGTAACCGACGAGGCGTTTTGCTTTGTCGAGCGAGGGAACGCGGCGACGCATGTCTTCGAAGCCTTCGCCGTACGCCTCTTCGTAAGTAACGTAGCGAATCTCGCTCGTGCTGTTTGTGAGCGCGATGGCGCGTTTTGCAAGATCGTTGATCGATGTTTCGGCGTCGCTGCCGAAGTTGATAACCTGGCCAAAGCACGCGGGTGTTTCGAGAGTTTTCACAAGTCCGTTGACGACATCCGACACGTGTCCGAAGCATCGCGACTGCGTGCCGTCACCGTGAACTTCGATGGGCTCATTCTTCAACGCAGCTTTTACAAAACGCGGCACAACCATGCCGTATTGGCCGGTCTGACGTGGCCCGACGGTGTTAAAAAGCCGCACGACGGCGACGGGAAGCCGCGTTTCTTTATAATGTGCGAGCGCTAGAAATTCGTCGAGCGTTTTTGCGCATGCGTAGGCCCAGCGATGTTTGTCAGTCGCGCCTGTGAGCAGATCGTCGTCTTCTTTGAACGGCACCGAGATTCCTTTGCCGTAAACTTCGCTCGTCGACGGTATCAGCACACGTTTGCGAAACTTAGCACAGCGGCCGAGCACAACGTCGGTGCCGTGAAAGATCGTCTCGATCGTCTTCACCGGCTGTTCCATAATGAGCCGCACACCGACGGCACTCGCCATGTGATAAACGCGGTCGGCGTCGCGGATAAGTTCCTCCATCAGATCTGAGTTCAAGACCGTGTCGATGATGAGTTTGAAATTCGGATTTTCTTCGAGGTGTTCGACGTTAGAATATCGTCCGGTCGAGAGGTCGTCGATAACCGTGATCTCGTGACCTTCGCCGATAAGTTTGTCCGCAAGATGGCTGCCGACAAAACCGGCGCCGCCTGTGATAAGTATTTTCATAATCAGATTTTTTTAACGCAAAGACGCAAAGAACGCAAAGTAAAACAAGAAACAGAAATTCCTATAAATATTCAACTAGCCCAGTTCTTAGCGGCCTTTGCGTCTTTGCGTTAAATCAATTTCTTTCAATTACGTCTACGAAATACGCGACTGTCCGTTTTAAGCCGTCAGCTAATGCAACTGTTGGCTCCCATTTTAGCAACTTTTTGGCACGCTCGATGTTGGGTTGCCGCTGTTTTGGGTCATCCTGCGGCAGCGGCAGATATTTTATGCGAATCTGTTTGCCGGTGGCTCTACCAACTTCGTCGGCGAGCGCGTTCATCGTGAATTCGCCCGGATTGCCGAGGTTAACGGGCAAGTGAATATCGTCAGCCTCGGCGTTCATCAACTTGATAATGCCGTCGACGAGGTCACTGACGTAACAGAACGAGCGTGTCTGTGTTCCGTCGCCGTAGATCGTCAACTCTTCGCCGCGAAG
>JANOGL010000275.1:0-9105 GCA_031405985.1 Acidobacteriota bacterium
CAGAAATGTCTGGTAAAACCACGCTTGCACTCACAGTGGTCGCCTCGGCGCAAAAGACAGGCGGTATCTGTGCTTACATCGACGCCGAACACGCGATGGACCCGGAATACGCGACCAAGCTCGGCGTCAATATCGACGACATGCTCATCTCGCAGCCGGACTCGGGCGAGCAGGCACTCGAGATCGCCGAGACGCTGATCCGTTCGAACAGCGTTGATGTAATAGTGATCGACTCGGTCGCCGCACTTGTGCCGCGTGCCGAGCTTGATGGCGAAATGGGCGATTCGCTGCCGGGATTGCAGGCGAGGTTGATGTCACAGGCTCTGCGCAAGATAACGGCGATCGTGTCGAGTTCGAACACGTGCTTTATCTTTATCAATCAGCTTCGCGAAAAGATCGGCGTCTTTTTCGGCTCGCCCGAAACGACGACGGGCGGCAAGGCCCTGAAATTCTACGCCAGTCTCCGCCTCGACATACGCCGCATCGGTGCGATCAAGGACGGCGACAAGGTCGTAGGCAATCGCACACGCGTCAAAGTCGTTAAAAACAAATGCGCGCCGCCGTTTCGTGAATCTGAATTCGACATAATGTATGGCGAAGGCATTTCGCGCGAAGGCGATCTCATCGATCTCGCCGTCAACCACAACGTTATAGAGAAATCGGGTTCGTGGTTTTCGTACAAGGGCGAACGCCTAGGTCAGGGACGCGAAAACGTAAAGAATTATTTAAAGGAAAACGCCGACCTCACGACGCGAATCGAGACCGAAGTAAAAGTTCTGCTCGGTTTTATTAAAGCCGAAGCCGCCGCGACCTAAGAGATTTACCACAAAGGCACGAAGGACACAAAGAGTATTAAAAATGCTCTTTGTGTCCAAACTATTAGATAAAATGCTTCACGAAAAAATTCCCGAGCGTGTTGATTTCGTGTCGAACCGTGTAATTCATGCCGCAATTAAAGTGCACAAAGAGCTCGGTCCGGGTTTGATCGAGAGTGTATATGAGACCTGTGTGTTTTATGAACTGAATAAAGCAGGGCTATCAGCGGAGAGGCAAGTTAAGCTCCCAATTTTTTATGACGGGGTTAAGTTGGACGCTGAATTACGACTGGATATTTGGATAGAACGCTCATTGATCGTAGAAGTGAAAGCTGTCGAAACTGTCTTGCCAGTTCATCAGGCTCAGCTAATGACGTACTTAAAACTAACAAAAAACCGTCTTGGACTTCTTATCAATTTTAATGTCCCGCTTCTGAAAAACGGCATTAAACGCGTCGTGCTCTAACCAGAAATTGCTTCTTTACATTTTCTTTGTGCCCTTTGTGCCGTTGTGGTGAAATCATGGCTGAGGTCTGCCGCCCGTGACTTTATTGCTCTTCATCATTGGCGGTGTGTTGCTGTTCTTTTTCATCATTGAAGGCGGTGGAGCGTTCACATCCGAACCAGGACGCGTCTGATTCATCATCCTTTTAAGTTCTTCAGGCGAAGGGATGCCTGGCGTCGGAGTCGCTCCGGGTTTCATTGGCTTTCTGAGCTCGGCCTCGCTCGGAATGCCAGGTGTCGGCGTGCCCTTTGGTAATTTAGAATTGGCATTTGCTCCCTGAGCGTTGTTCGCAGCATCTACAATAACAGGATTTGCCGAAATTCCAGGCGGCATGTTTGCCGGATCTAATTGAACTTCAGCG
This sequence comes from Acidobacteriota bacterium, assembly GCA_031405985.1. Lineage (GTDB taxonomy): Bacteria > Acidobacteriota > Blastocatellia > Pyrinomonadales > Pyrinomonadaceae > OLB17. The sequence continues at coordinate 1,682 of JANOGL010000275.1, forward strand.
ACGTTCGCGTTTGAGTTCCCCTTCGCGTTAGCGCTCGAATTCGAGGGTGCGCTGCCGCCGCAGCCGAACAAAAAAGTAACAGAAAAACAGAGTGACAAAATAATAAGATTTCTAAACATAATTGATTTTTCTCACCGTAATTATAAACTTGTCACGAGTGCCCGACAAGCGATTTGACATAGCAAAACGGCTTATTTACACTTACAAATTCGCGCTCATCTCGTTAGTGGATGCAGCGAAAATGGCCAGGTAGCTCAGTTGGTAGAGCAGCGGACTGAAAATCCGCGTGTCGGCGGTTCGACCCCGTCCCTGGCCACCATTAGAATCAGCCCTTAATTAGGGAGTTCCGAAAGAGAAAAATCATCGAGAATTAGTTCCCCGAACAAAGGGCAGGGGCTCATATTGCAGGAAGGCCTTTGGAGGCTTATCGTGACAGCCGGAGTGTCTTGTGTAACGAAAACGACCCTGGCTTCGAACCAGCGGGCGTCAGTAGATTGAATTTCGTTCGAGCGGCCTAATAATTTGTCGGAGACAGCATCGTTTACGACTATCACTGGCAGACCCGCGGAGATCAATTCTGGTGAGCTAAAAAAGAACTTCAACTCATAACGCTGATGAGGTCTGATATACGTCAGTTGGCAGATCAGCCTTCTATTCAATTCTACGTTGCCGGCGAATTTGATCCGAACCGCTCTGGATCCTGAATGAAATTCCTTTTCGTCGAGAGCAACCGAAATGGCTGAGGTCGTCTGGTCAATCTGCCAGCCAAATCCGCTTTCGTCACTTGCGTCGATCTTCTCAAAACCGCCATCAAATATCAGCTCGTTTGCGGCTCTGTCATCGGTTTTCATTCTCGATAACCAAACCTCAAAGGCAGCCTGAAAGTCTTGTTTGCTTATTAGGTATCGCGCAAACTCATTCTTCTCTCCTTTACTAAGCTCATCACCCTTCATAAATGCCTTGATGGCGTCGGTCATTAAATTGTGGTTGATCATATAACGCGCAACGATTTTCTTGGCTTCGACGGAATTTGGCCGAACGGAGTTTTCGATAGCAACGGGATTGTCAACAAACGTTTTCCGCGCAAGGTCTAGTATCTCGGGGTAAAGTTCAATATCTTGCTCGGCGGCTTTGCTGAGGAACGTTGTTGACTCTTCATACTGACCGTTCTCAAAAAGCAGCATCCCCATGCGGTAGTTTGGCTGGCTATAATTTGGGGCTAAAACTAGGGCTTTTTCGTAAGCGGTCCGTGCCGAGCCAAAATCACCCAACTGGACGCGGCAATAGCCCAAACTAAGCCATAAAGAAAAGTCCTTGTCACGCAAAGATATTGCCTTTTCGAAAGCCTCTGCCGCCACCAGGTAGTCCTTATTCCTGAGAGATATCATTCCACGTGAGTTATGAGCATTCGGGTTTTCTGGCTCGAAGGAGATTGCGGAGTCGGCGAGAATGTTCGATCCCGTCAGGAGGGCTTTGTCCGCATAATAATTAGATAATCCATGTTCGGCCGCGGAGACGCCGAGAAATAGTACAAAGGCAAAGTAACCCAACGCTGCCAAACGGTTCCGGTATGAAAAGACTGTCGATATCAAAAACTTCATATTGCCGTGAACAAAGGTAAATCTCTTGTCCGGTTTTGATTGGGGGCGAGGCTCACGCAGATCCTCGCCTCAGCCGCCATGTTCTCGTCCGTTTCTTTTTCATCACAGGTTTTAAGCCTTGTGCAGCGCGTTTGGCCCTCTCTCATCAACGCGCTTTATGGTTGCGATAACCACAAGTACTGCAAAAATGAGCGCGTTTATCATGATATGAAGTCCAAAATCGACGAAACTATGAATCAGAACCCCAAAAATTCCGATCGCCGCCCCAAAGCAACTCGATTTCGTCAATCGGTCACTCGATTTCAGATTTTTCAAAGTCCTCGAAACCACTAGCGCTCCAAAAGCTCCAAATAGAACAAAGCCTATGACTCCGCCGTTCGCCAAAATTTCGAGATAGTCATTGTGAGCTTGCTGCGGGGAATGCTTGCCGCTCGATGTATCAACTCGGGTTATACCGGTGGCATATCCCCCAAACCCAACTCCAAGAACCGGCTCAGTCTTGATCAAATCGAGAGTAGAATTCCAAATAAAATTTCGATTAACCTTTGTATTGTCAATTGGTTCAACTTCACTTTTGAGTCTTTCGATCCGCGTAACCACCCTGTCGCCACCTACAAAAGCTATCGTTATAACAATCATGGCAAAAACCAGGGCAAATTGTGCGAGAGCGATAGATATCTTCCGAACAAGTTGGCGGGTGCTGGCTAATGGCCGATTGGTCGTTTCACCATCGCAATTGAATCGCTCGTTTCGGGTTACCAGATGAACCGCGACGGCAAAAAGTACGAGAGCGGCGAAGCTGATAATCCCGCCGCGGGAATTAGCCGTTATCGCGGCATAAATCATGATTCCTGCAACAAACCAGCCCAAAAATTTAAGCTTCTGCGACAGCTCTCCTTTGATCAGTATGCCTAAAAGCAATCCAAACGCCATTTCGAGTAAAAGCGCAAAATGGTTGCGGTTCAAGAATTGAGCGTAACCTTGGGCGGGGGGCAGGTAACCTTCCAGTATTCCGGGCTGGTCGTCGAGGTACAGGCCGCGCAAAATACCGAATATTGCGCTCGAGACGCCAGTTGCAATCACGAGGCCGATCAGACATTTAAGCCGATGCCGGGAGTTTGAGTAAAAGAACAAAACTTCGGCGGTAACGATGAGCCCTCCGAAAGTCAATATGAACGCTTTCGTTTCATAAGGGTCAACGCTGATCACAGATGCGCCGGGAAACGGGACGACCTGACTTATCGCTAAACACAAAACCCCAACTAGCGGCAGCAGCAACAAGGGTTCAGCTATCCGAAACGAGCCTCGCGCCAGGCCGTCGATTATTCGTAATCCAGCCAGAATACCGATTACCAAACCGAGTAGCGATTTGTGCCACACCGCGACAGTTCCGTACGGAATCGCCGCCAGCAAGATAGTTGCGAGTAACCCGTAAAAGGCTAGTATCTCGAAACAACTCGAAACGGATGTCCGCCGGCCATGTATACCGGCCGAAGCAGCCTCAATTTGACAACGCTGTGCCTCATTCACGGGCATTTTCGAACTGGCCGCTTGTTATAAAAGACCATTGCAACTCATCCTTTGAAGGTGTTCCGACCGATGCGGGAAGCAGCACTGCCTTGAGGGTTCTGCCAATTATCCTGAGATCGGTTTTCCAGCTCTTGTCTCTAACAAACTTGGCATAACCGCGTATCTTATACGGCTGTAAAACCTCTCGATAATACAGTTCTTTATCAATGACTGTTGCAAGGAGCTGCTCTTCATTTCTCAACCGGAGCGTCACAGGATCCGTTATCCCGGGCTTGTGCTCTAATATCTCTTGCCACAAAGGATCGTCAAGATCCACAAATTCGGGCACTTCGGGGCGGGGACCGACAAAGGACATGTCGCCGCGCAAGACATTCCACAACTCGGGAAGTTCGTCGATCTTAGTTTTCCTCAGAATTCTTCCAACAGAGCTTATGCGAAAATCATCGGCCGAGGTGATCATTCGGCCGGTTTTAGCAACTGCCATTGTTCTCAATTTGAAAAGCGTGAACTCTTTACCCTTCAGCCCAATTCGCTTTTGCCGAAAGAAAATCGGTCCACGCGAATTCAGAATGATAAGGATCGCGCAAACTGTGAGTACCGGCGCGGCCACCACCAATCCGAATAACGCTAAGCCTATTTCGAATTGTCTAGGAATTCCCTTTCGGAGTTTTTTTTTTGACATAATGCTGGCTGAAAAGCCTTTACTGCTGCGTGCTTACTGCACAATTGCTTTACCGTTTCAACAACGTGAACCATTTCCTCAAAAGTCATCGAGGAAAACATTGGTAAACTAACGATCTCGGTCCAAAGTTTTGTAGCGGCCGGAAGATTGTCTTCTGTCCATCCGAGCCTGTCTCGATATAGTGGATGCATGTGAAGCGGTCGCCAATGGACAGAACATCCGACGCCATGTCGTTTGAGTTCCTCAACAAACTCGTTCCGATCGATCGATAATCTTTCAAGCCTTAAACGGATTGGAAAGAGATGCCACGAGTGGATTCTGTCTTCGTCGATCGGAGGAAGGGAAATAGATTCCAAATCGACAAACGATTCTAAATAAAACTCCGCGACCGCCTCTCGCTGCTCCCTCATTTCCATCGCCCGCCTCAGCTGATGACAACCGATAGCGGCCGCAATATCCGTCAAATTGTATTTGTAGCCGGGTTGAACGATCTGATAATCCCAATTACCGCCAGTCGCAAATCTGCCCCACGCGTCATGCGAAAGGCCGTGCAACGACATAAGTCGGATGCGCTCGGCCAAAGCTTTGTCATTAGTGACGGCCATGCCGCCTTCGCCCGTCGTTATAGTTTTATTAGCATAAAAGGAATAGCATGTAACCGCCGCGGTATTGTCGCCGCAAAACTCCCATCGGCTGGTCGAATTTGGACGCCAAGCTGAGGGAAAAGCGTGCGCGGCATCCTCGATGACCCAAAGATCGTGGGTTCGCGCAAACTCCCTCACAGCCCGTATGTTCATCATCAATCCCCCAACATGAACCGGAATCATACCGACGACTTTGAGATCCCGTCCGCGAAGAAAGGGGAGATTCCGCGTTTTCAGCTGCTCGATTTTCCGCCCGGCATCCGCCAGATCCATGTTTCCCGTAATCGGATCGCAATCTACGAGAACCGGAACCGCCTTTTTATATAGGATGATCTCAGCCGTTGCCGCAAAGGTCATCGTTGGGATAAGGACTGCCTCTCCCTCTCTCAAACCGATGGCTTCGACCGCGAGATGCAAAGCCGCAGTGCATGAATTAACTGCCACCGCAAACTTTCCGTTGACTGCCTTTGCGAATTCCTGTTCAAACGATTTGACCTTTGGACCCGTTGTAAGCCACCCGCTGCGCAATGTCGCGATGACCTCGTTTATCTCGTCGTCGCCGACATGCGGGCGAAAGAAAGGAACATTAACCGGCATAGTGCGGGCAAAATCCAAACGAGGTTTTATCAAACTGGTATCAAGCATAAAATAAATTCGCTCCCAAAAAGTAAATTCAGACCGTTGATTCATATCATCGAAATCCGACCGCAAAGGTGAACAATCGATCCGTTCTCACGAGCTAAGAGCATTGAAAGAAGTTACCTGTATCAGACGGCAAAATCTGAGCCGAAAAATCTATCCCAACATCACTAAGTAGTTTAGGTTTAATTATTTATAGCATTTAGCAGGCGGTAGGAAATCGTGCAGATAGATAGTTTTTTTGGCACTAAAAGGCCTGAGATTTTGTTACACATTGCGCTGTCATCGCAGCCATCGGAACCGATAGCCACCACGTGTGAATTGCCGCTTGATACCCTCGAAAAGGCCCGCTGAAGATACTGATTTTATGGAAATTGCTCAAGAATACTGGTTTCATATACTTGTAGCCAGAAGTTTATTTGACTGGCACATTTGTGTAGAATTCAAATTTGTGGAATGACTGGACATTTGTAATTCTTCCTACTCTTTCATTAGTTCGTCAGAACCGTTGCAAAATCCTGCTATCGACCTGTTTCTGTAGGACGCGAAAGACCATCTGCCTAATGAGATCGTGAGGTTTCAAGCTTGAATTGCTGCTTACAGCTATATTGACGGCGGCATCTGGCCACAATCATCTCGAAATCCAGTACGTTCAATCAGTTTTGTGGCGTTAGACACGAGGTTCTATGTCAAAAATCAAAGTTGTCCAACTAATACTGCCCGGTCTTCTTTTATCTCTTTCTTTTTGCACTGCAGCCACCTTCGGTCAGAGCACTGGTTCGGCATCAACCAGATATGATTTTGACGGCGATCGAAAAGCGGATATTAGCGTTTTCCGTCCCTCAGATGGCGTTTGGTGGGTAAGACGAAGCTCTGACGGCACTGATTCCGCGACGAATTTTGGGCTAGGCCCGGATAAGATCGTCCCGGCCGATTATGACGGCGACCTAAAAGCCGACTATGCTGTCTTTCGTAGCGGAACCTGGTATCGGTTGAAAACTTTGACAAACACGGTTGATGTATTCAATTTTGGCTTGTCGACAGATATTCCGCTTCCTTCGGATTTCGATGGGGATGGTATGTCCGACATTTCTGTTTTTCGTCCGCAGAATGGCACGTGGCACCGTTTGAATAGCAGCAACGGTCAATACGCTGGGCTCCAATGGGGCATGACGGGCGATATTCCACTGGTTGGAGATTATGACGCTGATGGCAAGACTGACTTTACGGTGTTTCGGCCATCTGAAGGAAATTGGTACCACCTGAACAGTGCGAATTACTCGATCAATGTATATCATTTCGGACTTCTCGGAGATATTCCCTTGGCAGGTGATTTCGATGGCGACCTTCGATTCGATCTGGCGGTTTGGCGGCCTTCGAGCAGAACCTGGTTTATTCAAAGAAGCTCCGATGGAGGCTCTTACGCGAGTGTATTCGGTCTTCCGACGGACATTCCGGTTCCGGCGGACTATGACGGGGACGGAAAGGCCGATATCTCGGTTTACCGCCCGTCAGACAGTGTCTGGCATCGGATAAATAGTAGTACAAATAATTATGTGTCTGCACAATATGGCATTGGCGCGGACATACCCGTGCCGGCACCAAACAGTTCTATGTCAACTCCGACTCCGCCTCCCTCATTCACTTGCGATTACTTCGCGTCGCCAACGGGTACGAGTTCGGGCACCGGAACCATCGCTAGCCCTTGGAGTTTGCAAGCCGGTCTCGACAAGACAACACTTGTTAGAAACGGAAAGACCCTCTGTCTAAGAGGTGGAACCTACCGCGGCAAGTTCACGTCGACGCTAAACGGTGGAGGAATAGTTCGAAGTGCTCCCGGAGAGTGGGCAGTTATAGACGGAAACTACTCGACTACGTTAAACGGGGCAGTCAATAGTTCACAGACGACGTTTGCACTAGCGGACGCAGGTCAGGTTTTGGCAGGTTCGCCGGGCGTGACGGAAATCTGGATTGACGATGAGGTTATTCATACTTTTAACAAAAGCGGGAATACCATTACACAGTCGATCAGAGGTTATGGGGGGACAACTGCGGCGTCACATTCAAACGGGGCGACTGTAAAGATAATTGGATCGCAACTTAATACTCCCGGCAGCAATACAACCTATCAAAATTTCGAGATAACAACATCATTGCCGAATCGTTCTGGCATATACCAATATCAACGAGGGCACGGTGTTTTCAATACGGGTACTGGAAACTCATTCATCAATCTAATTATCCACGACACTGTAGTAGGAATATTCACAGGAAGTGCGAGCGGCAACACCCTAATTTACGGTACATTGATCTACAACTGTGGAATGG
>JANOGL010000308.1:0-2220 GCA_031405985.1 Acidobacteriota bacterium
AGTTTTGAGATCAACGTTCCGCCGCTTCGCGAACGCCGCGAAGACATCGAGCCGCTCGCGCGTCATCTGCTGCACATACTCGCCGGTCACGATGAGCCTGAGCTTTCGCCCGCCGCCATCGAAGCGCTAAACGCATTTGACTGGAGCGGCAATGTTCGCCAGTTGCGCAACTGTTTAGAGCGCGCAATTTTGCTCGCCGACAACGGCACGATCACGCCGCGCGAACTGCCGCCGGAAATAGCTTTTCGCATGGACAAGCCGAGCGTATCGGTAAGTTACGCTGCTCCGCAATCTGCGGGCGTAAATACATTTCACAACGCATCGCCGACAAACCTGCGAGATGTCGAACGTCAGCAGATCATCGGCGCACTCGAAAAAACCGGCTGGCATCGCGGCAAAACCGCCGAACTGCTCGGCATTTCGCCATCGACGCTCTATCGCCGCCTGCGCGAATACGGGTTGGAGGCGAGGTAGTAAAAGTCATGGCGGCTAAACTTAAGATCACAACATCATTTCTATTTGCAATTTTGTTCTGCTCGTTCTCCACGGCCGCACAGGTCACGCTGAGCGGTAAGGTCATCGACGTGATCGACGGAGATACGGTCGTCATCGAAATTCCGAGCGGCAAGTTTGAGGCGACGCTGCAGTTCATCGAAACGCCGACGCGCGAGCAAGCGATGTTTGAAACGGTCAAGCAGCATTTAAGACAGCTCGTGTATGGAAAGTCGGTAGTCTTTCGCGCCAGAACTATCTCTTACGAAGCATCGACCGGACAACTTACTCTAAACGACATTGACATGAGTGAGCAGATGCTGCGCGATGGCGCGGCATGGCTTGTGCCCGTGCGTTTTACTGCTCAGCAATCGGCCGAACACACTCGATACGCCTCATTCGAAGCCGCGGCAAGAAAAGAGAATCGCGGCATCTGGGCGGTCAAAGGATTAACGTCGTCGTGGGAACGCCGCGATAACGAACTGCAAACCGCCGCGACACCGAGAAAGCAAATTCACAAGCCCGGCAAGTGGGGCGACGTTAACCCGAAACTCGGCAACGTCGGCGCTCTCTACAACGGCTATAACGCGGCGAGCAAGACCGGTTTCCTGAGCACTGGCATCTCGATGGTGAGCTTAAATGATGCGGGATTCGAGGACCGCTTTCGCAACGTCAAACTCTATGTCGATGTCACCTATTGGTATAAAGAGGAGCCGAATGGCCGCAAAGGCACATTCGCACTCACGCTCATTAGCGAAAACGACACGGCGATGTTCAGACGCAATCAGGAGATGGTTCTAATTATAGATAACGGCAAGGTCGCCGTCGGGCGTGGCAAGCGCGTCGAGAGCCGTTCAGGCGGCAAGGTTTTTGAAAAACTGACATTCAACATCAGTCGTTCGAACATGCAGCATATGACGAAGGACGTTACCGTGATGAAGATCGCCGATCATCTAATCACGCCGCTATCCGTTCGTTACATATTTTTTAATATGCTTGAGTTCAGTACGTGATCCGCTTAGTTGACCACAAATAAATATCGCTGTTCTGACATCGGCATTAGATTTTCGTCGAAGTTCAAACCGTATTTTTGCAACGCGTTTCTCAAATTTACGCCGCCGAAGAAAAGTTTTGTGCGTTTATTTGACCATTTGAGCAGGCGGGGAAGTCGGTCGGTGAATTTGTCGAGCGCGCGGCAAGTGACGAATTTACAACCGGCTGGATCAGCTTCTTCAAACTGTCGATTTATTATCTCGGCTCGACTCTCAAGGCCGAGATTTATTATTGCTTCGTCGAGAAACTTAGTTTTCTTTTCTTTAGACTCGATCAAGACTGCCCGCAGATCGTCGCGCGCGAGCAAACACGGAATTGACGGCAGGCCGGCGCCGGCGCCGATGTCGGCGAACTTTGCGGCGCGCGGAAGATGTTCGAGCAACGTGAGCGATTCGAGAATGTGACGAACGGCAAACTCCTCCGCCGAGCACGGCGCAACGAGATGCAGCAGCGGATTGTGTTCTAAAATTAGTTCGTAGTAGTCGGCGAGCCGCGTGACGGTGTAGTCGTCGAGCTTTAAACCAAATACGCCTTGATGTTTTGTAATTGATTTGATGAACTCACTTCGCACGAAATGAAGTTTCACGTACAAAATGGCTGGCTCCTCGATCACCTGCTTTAAGTCCTTACGCTTTAACCTGGGAACAAAAAATTGTGAGAATCCGATATATTCAG
>JANOGL010000336.1:0-9522 GCA_031405985.1 Acidobacteriota bacterium
CGTACGCGCGCGTCAAGGTCGCAGCATCGGCCCGCGTATGACCAATCGACACAACCCAATCATCTGCGACAAGTTCCTTGATCAACTCGATACCGCCGTCAACCTCCGGCGCGAGCGTCGTCATGTGAACTCCATTTTTGAGACGCGGCAAATCAATCAGGCTCCCCTCCTTACGCGGTTGCGACGTTCTCGCAACACTGGCCGGCTCAGCGGCCAGAACGTGGGGTGGCGGCGTTTCGCCGACGGGGTGGTTCTCTGTCTGTTGAACCCCACTCTTAAAAAACTCCGGCCTCAGCGCCCCGCACATCGCCTCACTTGCAAAAACACCTTCGTAATGTACGCCGACCGCCTGTGCGACAGACTTACCAACTTGCAACTCCATCAACTCATCGATTGCATCGATAGCGCGTTTGTAATTCTCGTCCGAGTCCGGCACAAGCGTCGGCATCCAAGCCGTCACGCCGCTTTTCGCCAAAAATCCCGCGACCTTCAACAATTCAGCGGCGTTCGCTGTGTTTACATCAACCCCAACCGCTCCGTGATTATGAACGTCAATAAAACCTGACATCAAAGTCAGCCGTTCAAATGATTGTTCGGTTAGTTCGGATTTAGATTCATCGGACTCGATGCCGACAACTATGCCGCCATCGACCGAAACCGCCGACACAGGCAAAACCGAATCTCCAACAACCAACCGCGAGTCTTTGAAAGACAACAAATCCATATTCAAATTATCCGTCAGCAACTTGCAGATACCAAACAAAAACCGCGCCGACTTAAAATCAAGTCGACGCGGAACAAACTAAATAGTGCTTTAGACTAGAAGAACATCTTAATCGCCATCTGCATCGTGCGAGGATCGCGCACGGTAATGACTTGACCAAAATTACCGGCAGTTACGTTTGTGCTCAGTCCTCGGAAGTTTGTGTGATTTAGAACATTGTAGGCCTCGACTCTAAACTGCAGGCGGAAAGTCTCGGTAAAGCGAAGGTTTTTTACAGCTGTTATATCAAACCTTGTAGTTGGCGGCCCCTCGATGTTGCCTCGGGCGGTGCTGCCCACAGTGTTCGGCACCTGTGTGAACACTCCCGTAACCAAGACTGGGTTAGCCTGGAAGCAAGTGGTGTTAAACCATTGCTGCAGTGTCTGGGCACCTCCTTGGTTAGGATCACAAAGCAGGTTTGCACGAGCTGCAGGATTGGTATTTAGTATTCCAAGCCCGGCAGGATCATATGACGAGGTCGTGACCGTAAACGGAACGCCGGAGTTATAAGTGGCTATTCCATTAAACTGCCATCCGCCAACCAACTTCCCTACAAGCCCCTTCTGCTGTCTGAAGAACGGTAACTCGTAGAGGTAGTTCAGCGAGAATATGTGCCTTCTATCCAGCAATGCACGCTGATATTCGCTTCGGATGTCATAAGTGTTCTGCGGCGAGGTCGTTCGGTCATTGATGCTTGTCGTCAAGTTCTTTGACCAGGTGTAGTAAGCGTTGACCTGTGAACCACCTGTAAAGCGGTGGATCAAAGACATCTGCATGCTGTGGTAGTTTGAATCGTATCGTGGCTGAACCATAGCAATAGAACGATAACCACGGTATGGACGCAGTTGATCAAGAATCAGATTATCAACAAAAGGAGTGGCACCGACTACGTTAGTGTTTCCCTGGAGAGCCGTTGTGGCAGCGTTGCGGAATGCGTATCCCGGCAGTTGACAAACTACCGGCGTAAAAGCAGCTGCCTGGCCAAAGTAGTTATTGCCAGGTGCACACTGTGAGGCCAATGCGCGGCCAGCCGGAATACTGTTCATCTCTGTCAGTCCCTGAAGGTTTGTCCCCTTCGAGCCATAGTAGCCAAGCGTTGCAACCGTCTTACCTGCAAGTTGCTGTTGCCAGTCAAGCGACCAGTGCTGCATATACGGCGTGTGCCAGTCGGACTGCACAGCCCGAAGACTCGGCGAACCTAGAAGTACCGATGCGACGGCGTTCTGAGCCGGATTATCCAGCCGCGTGTTCGATGCGGTTGCATTGATCTGATACGGCGGGTTTATCCCAATGTTCTGAAGAAAAGTGCCATTCAACACCTGTTCGTGATAAATGCCGTAGCCGGTTCGGATCGAAGTTTTTGCAAACGGAGCCCATGCGATTCCAACACGCGGAGCAAAATCCTTTTTCGACACATCGATAACCTTCGTGCCGAATGGTGACGCTGTCGGCGTACAGTTATTTGGAGCAGTCTGTATGTTTTGGGCATTGACTATAATGCCATTGCAGAAATTGCGTGCAGGATCGACAATGCGGTTTCCGGCTCCGGTAACCGAAGGGGCTATGCTTGCGTTATAGAGCGCGGGAACAAAATTCGAAAGTCGCCCGTTACGATCTTCAGGACCAGGAAAGTAGGAATAACGAACGCCCAACGAGACCGTTATATTCGATCTGAATTTCCATTCGTCCTGTGCATACCACTCAATCGTTCCCTGTCGCAGATCGGCCGTGTAATCAAAGCTGGCCTGCGTAAAGGTAACAACATTCCCGACAAGGAAGTTCGCCCATCGCTGAAGATTAGCCGCAACCGCTGCTGTGACCGCACCTGGCAGAACCTGCCCGCTTGGAAGTGTGTAGGGCTGAGCGACAGTAAAAGGAGTTGGCAAAGCAGTACCAAACGCACTGAAACTGCCTTCATTAACGCCTGCCAGCGCGTTTTCGTTCTTTCTGTATTGCGAGAATGTACCGCCAAACTTGAACGTATGATTACCCGTCAGCCACGTAACCCCGCCACTGTAATTTCGCTTATAAGAAAAATTGTCATACGGGCCAAAACTCGTGAGACCGGTGAAACCATTGCCCGTGAGCGTGGGCACGCGATCTCGTTGATTTTGAAACGGCAAAGTAACGGGAACAGTCGTGTTACGAAGTGCAAGCGAGCCGACGTTTTCACTAAGTATCGCACCATAACCGTAATTAAAGCGGCCTTCGATTAGAAAACGAGGACTCGCGGCATATGTTGTTTGAAAAGTATGCGTGCGGCCAGGCGAGTTAGTAGCTGTTGTGGAGACGCCTGCAAGGTTGGAACCCGATGAGAACAACGCGTTACCGTCGATTGTCGGAATCTTGTCATTCTGCCAGCGATAATACATCGACCATTTGTCGCTAAAGCTGTGGTCGATTTTTACTATCTCTTGGCGAAATTCAGCTTCATTAGGGATTCGGTCTAGAAGAGCAAAAGGATTTCCAACAGTCGGATTGTTCGGATTACTGATCTTGTTATAAATTCCGGTCAAATATCCTTGAGCCGCCGGATTGATAAGCGCGGGATTGATCGGTGTGTTGGCTGGATGGATATTTGCACCCGTGCAAGTTTCACCAAGATACGTTCGATTTATACAGACCGGAATTGGAAATCGGCCTGCCTTCAAAAACGCATCCGGCACTGATGTCGTTACTGGAGTTGATGATCTGGTATCGCGTCGACGCTCCATTGAGATAAAGAAAAATGTGCGCTTGTATCGCCTAAATCGAGGCTCATCAGGTCCGCGCTCTCCAAAATCGAGGAAGTAGATCGGTCCGCCAATCGTCCCGCCATAATTTTTATAGATAAACGGAATTCGACGGGCACGGCATCTCTCGTCTGTATTTGGTATACCAGCACTTGGATCACAGTTTCGTCCAAGCGGCGGATTGCCCGTGACGGTGTTTGCGAGGAAGTTGTTAGCGTTATAATTTTCGTTACGCCAAAAATGGAAGAGGCTGCCACTAAACTTGCTGCCGCCCGAACGAGTCACAACATTGATCTGTCCGCCGCCGCTGCGTCCTGATTCTGCTGGGAACAATGAACGCGATACTCTGAATTCACCAATCGAATCGACGTTCGGGTATGCTTGAATCGTCAGATTTGATCCACGGTCGGTAACGTCGGCACCGTCAACCGTAAATGTGTTTTGACTGCTGCGTGCTCCATTGACGGCGATGCTGACAATGTTAGCTTGTCCCTCCGGATTGGTCGTTCCAACATAAACCTGATCGGCCAAATCGTTTGATACGCCAGGAGCAAGAGTAATAAGCTGCACCCAATTTCTGTTATTGACAGGAATCTCACGAGCCTGATCACCGCTGATAATAGTGCCGCTCGATGGCGAAACTGTATCGATCGTAACAGGCTCTGCCTCGACGGTAACCACTTCCTCGATTCTCCCCGCCGAGAGCACAACATCGACCGACCGACGCTGTCCGACATCAACCTTGATGCCGGTTTGAACCGCCTTCTTAAAATTAGGGGCCTCTACGGTTATCGAGTATGTAGTCGTTTGGATGTTTGCGAAAGTAAAATCACCATCATCGTTGGTTGTGGCGACTCGAACTACAATATTCTGGGCCGCATCTCTAAGTGACACAGTTGCGTTCGGCACCCCGGCTCCATTGGTGTCACGGACGGTGCCGACAAGGGTGCCGGTGACTTCCTGTCCTACAGCGACGAGGCTCAATGTGAGAATTGCGATAAATGTAACTAATATCGATCTTTTGCTCATGATTGTCTTCCTTTTTTTTAACTAAAATTCTGTCTCTTCGAGGGCAAATCCATAAGAATCATTTAAGTCTTTGGAATTTTATTCAAATTTTCGTTATCGCAGCGATGTCCGTAATTCAGACAATAACGACAAACCTCTGCAATTACAATAAGTTGCGACGAAATTCCAAAATCTGATTACGAGTATAATTCTAAACTGCTTATTTATAAAGCAAGAATAATGCCCGACGTTTCAGAAATTCGGCATTTTTTTCCGCTGAGGCTCGCTCGATAGCTTCGGGCGTGTCGCCGCGTTTTACACCCTCGAGAATTTCGTTGTTTACGAGCAGGCGGCCGTACTTTTCGACTTGCCAATCATTCTGATAAAGCTTGCGCAGCGCGGCAGCGATCTCAAAGCCCGTTCGTACGGAATTGAACGCCGCACGGTCGGTGATGATGATGTTTATGCCGCTGCATTGTTCGTCTTTGTAGACGGAAGCGACGGGCTTGAATCTCACGGGTACAAATCGGACGCCTTTGATATTTCGCTCGTTGAGATGCTTCGCAAGTTTTTGTCCGTCGAGCCACGGAGCCCCGACCATCTCGAACGGCGTGTCGGTGCCGCGGCCAACACTGAGGTTTGTGGTTTCGAGAAGGCCGATGCCGGGATAAAGCGTCGCCTGTGTCAGCGAACGCATATTCGGCGACGGATTCACCCAAGTCTGTCCGGTTTCGTCAAACCACATCGAGCGCGACCAGCCTTCCATTTTTATAACTTTCAAATCCGCGCCGATCTTGCGCTCAAGGTTCATCATCATGCCGAGTTCGCCGATGGTCAGGCCGTAGCGAACCGGCGTCGTGTGCGCCGCGATGAACGAAAGCAGCGATTCGTCAGCGAGCGGGCCTTCGACAGCGACGCCGCCGAGCGGATTCGGACGATCAAGTACAAACACCGGTTTTCCGGCCTTTGCGGCCTCTTCCATGACATTTTTCAGCGTCGCCGTGTAGGTGTAAAATCTCGCGCCGATGTCCTGAATGTCGTAAACGATCACGTCAAGGTCCTTCAGTTGCTCGGGCTTTGGCCGCCGAGTCTCGCCGTAGAGCGAATAGATCGGCAAGCCAGTCTTCGCATCGACCTCGTCTGAAACTTTGTCGTCGAGCAAACCCCGAATACCGTGTTCCGGCGCGAACAGCGCGACGAGCTTTAGATTCGGCGCTTCATTTAAAATGTCGATCGTCTGTTTGCCTGCGAGATTGCGCCCCGTGTGGTTTGTGACGAGACCGATCTTCAAGCCATCGAGCTGTTTGAACTTGTCACGTTCGAGAACATCAATGCCGTTCAAAACAGTTGCCGGTTGTCGGTTGTCGGTTGTCGGTTGAATCTGACTGCTGACTGCTGACCGCTGACTGCTAACGAATTTTGGAATCTGCGCCGCGACGGCCGCGTTGTATCTCGCCTCGGCCTCTTTCCATTTCTCAAGCGGCGTGTCTTCGATCGCCGATGCAACGACGGTCGCGACCTTTGCTCTGAGCGGCGTCACGTCGCCCCTGCCGTCGGGGTGAACGCGGTTCGAGAGAAAAACGACAAACGTCTGCGACGTCGGATCGATCCAAACACTCGTCCCCGTAAAACCCGTATGCCCAAACGACCCAAGCGGAAAAAGTTCGCCGCGATTCTGCGAGAACGAAGTATTAATGTCCCAACCCAGCCCGCGCGTCGCACCGTCTTCGGAAACGACGTAAGGCGCGGTCATCTTGGCGATGGTCTGGGCAGAAAGGATGCGAAGAGAGTCAGAACCACCTGCGGTAGTGGGTGGTTTAACGTTGCGTCTATTCGACGTTGAGCCCTTACTCACGTGCGGGCTACTGACACGTCCCTCCGGAATCACACCTCCATTCAGAATCATCTGACAGTAACGCGCGAGATCGTCAGCGGTCGAGAAAAGTCCGGCGTGTCCCGCGACGCCGCCCATGCGAAAAGCGGTTGGATCGTGGACTAGGCCACGCAAAATTTCATCCCCTGTTTTGTTGTCGCCATCGAAGTTGGCTCCGAGATAGTTATTCTGACCGCGAACGTTCTCGGTCGGTGCTGTCCGAGCCCTCATCTGTTGAAACACTGGCAGGACAACACCGCCTGGCAAATTAGCGAAAATCAGCCCTTCGAAGCGTGAATCATTCACGCCTAGTTCTCCGGCGATTTCGTGAGTAAAGAAACCGTGTAGGACGTCCGACTTGACTCTCTGCACAATCTCCCCCAGCACAATAAACCCAATATCCGAATAAACGAATTTCGTCCCCGGAGCCGCACGCAGCTTTTCTTTTTTCAGCGCGGCGAGCATGCCGTCGCGGCCGGTCCATTTTTCGCCGAGGTCGAAATCCGGGCGATAGCCGGACGTGTGCGTTAGAAGCTGTTGAATGGTGACTCGTTTTGCTTCGGGGTCGTCGATGTCGGGGATATATTTACCGATGGTGTCGTTGAGCCTCAGTTTGCCCTGCTCGACGAGGATCATAATCGAAGTCGCTGTCGCGACCGGCTTTGTAAGTGAAGCTAGATCGAAGATCGTATCGACGGTCATCGGCTCGACGGTCGGCACAAGCGAGCGATTGCCGTATGCCTTGCGCAAAACGATCTTGCCTTTGTGACCAACGAGCACGACGGCGCCGGGAAGCTTTTTGTCATTAATATCTTGCGCGACAAGCTCGTCGATCTGCGCGAGCTTCGCGGCGTTCATGCCGACCGACTCGGGTTTTGCAACTGGTAAACCCTGAGAGAAAATATTCACCACAGAGACACAGAGACACAGAGAAAACCAAAACAAAACCGAAACAATATTCAATCTTGCAAAATTCATCACAGCCCAGACTTTCATTTTTTTTCTATCTCTGCGTCTCAGCGTCTCTGCGGTTAATTTATTTACGTGCCTTCAATTCTCTTTCTTTTTCGACAAAGTTCTCTTTACACAGCGCGACGAACTCTTTTTCGATCGGCGAAAAGTATCCGCCGCGGAGACGTGCAAGGCCGAGTTCCCAGTTGATCTCGGCGCCTTCGATCATCCATGAGACGAGCCGGCCTTCGCGAATTTCGTTGGCGATGGTCTTTGCACCGGCCGTGCCGACGCCGAGGTTGTTCTCGACCATCTGGTTGATCGCCTCCTGACGCGAAAGCTCCATCGCGATATTCGGACGCACATTCGCTGCGTTGAAAAAATCGTCGATCATCCGCCGAGTATTGCCGCCGCGTTCGCCGAGAATCAGCTTCTCGCCCGCCAGCGCGGCTGCGCTGATATATCTCTCGTTTGCCGACGGGTGCGAGGGATGCGCGATGGCGACGATCTCGTCGCTAAAAAGCAGATCGGTCGTGATCGACGAGTTTTCGACAGGCAGCGAGACGAACGCGATGTCGATCTCGCCGTGCATGATCTTCTCGACGAGCTTTTGGCTCGTGCCGGCTGTGACGGCGAGTTCGGCGTTCGGGTATTTTTCGCGAATGCTCTGCAAAATGTGCGGCAGTTGCTGCGTTGCAAACTCAGCCGACGCCGAACCTATGCGCAAACGCCCGTGCTCGGCACCTGCAAGCTCGGCGATCTCGGCAAGAGCGTTATCGTGCTCGCGAAGGATCTTTCGTGCGCGCTCTAAAAGATATTCGCCCGCCTCGGTCATGATCACTCGACGCGGCGTTCGCGTGAATAACTGCAGCCCGACCTCGTCTTCGAGCTGTTTGATCTGCATCGAAATCGCCGCCTGCGTGACGTTGACGCGACGCGCACCGGCGGTAAAAGTTTTTGCCTCGGCGATCGCCAAAAAGGCTTTTAGCTGTCTGATCTCCATAAGTCGGAACGACCTCGTTTCTGCGATTAGCGTTGCTTATCGAGTATATAAAATCCGTTAAGTTTGATTATATGTCAAGTTTGCCGAAGAATGTAGGTGTATTTTTTGCGCATTTGAGACCAAGTAAGTGGCTGTGAAGAGTTCAAAACAAGTCAGCAACACGCAGTCATATTCGCTGTTTCTCGGCGTTGACGGCGGCGGCACAAAAACGTCGGTCGCGCTGATGAACGCGGACGGCAAGACGGTCGCAACGGGCGAAGACGGCCCGTCGAATCCTCTGCGCGTCGGCGTCGAAACGGCTGTCGCGAACATCGCAGCCGCGATCGACAAAGCGTGTGACGCAGGCGGTTTGTCGCGCGGCGATATCGTTGCAGCGACGTTGGGACTGGCGGGAGTTCGTCGCCGCGATATTCGCGAACGCGTACGCGAGAGTTTTGCGACGCGGTTTCGGCTTCGCAAGATCGACGTTACAACCGACGCCGACATCGCACTTTACGGCACGACGCTCGGACAACCGGGGCTAGTCGTCATCGCCGGTACCGGCTCGGTCTGTATCGGCATAAATGACGCGGGCGAAAAATTTATCGCGGGCGGCTGGGGGCCAATCGCCGGTGACGAAGGCGGCGGCCGCGGTATCGCAGGCGAAGCGCTTCACGCCGTTGCAAAAGCTTCGGACGGCCGCGGGCCGGAAACGAAACTGAGCGAGCGTGCCGCCGAGTATTTTCGAGCCTCGTCGTCCGAGAACCTGATCGGCGCAATCTACGCTCCAAAAATGGACAACAGCCGTATCTCCGGTTTTGCCAAAGAAGTCGTCGAAACCGCTCTCGAAGGTGATAAAATCGCACGCGAGATCATTGCCGACGCGGGCCGCGAACTCGGCACAGCCGCGGTTGCCGTTTTGAAAAAACTCGGTCTGCAAAAACGAAAAGTGCCGATCGGCTGCGTCGGCGGCGTCTTTAACGCGGGCCGGCTGCTCACAAAACCAATGAGCGAGATCATCACAAAACACGCGCCAAAGGCCTATCTAACCGACCCACAAATGCCGCCGTCACACGCCGCCGCGCTGATGGCGATGAAGAATGGAGAGAAATTATGATACGCATTTTACTTGGTATTTTTTTTCTAGCGACGCTTTCGGTCTTCTGTCTCGGTCAACAGACAGATGAAAATTGGCAACACGCCGGCGCGCAAG
>JANOGL010000393.1:0-5052 GCA_031405985.1 Acidobacteriota bacterium
GATCTCACCCGGGCCGGGCACGCCCGATGCGGCGGGCATTTCGCTTGGCGTCGTTGAGCGGTTTGCCCATAAGTTGCCGATCCTGGGCGTTTGTCTCGGCCATCAGGCGATCGGGCAATATTTTGGCGGACGCGTGACGCGAGCACCGGAGCCTGTGCACGGAAAGCCGACTCGCGTGAAGCACGACGGACGGACGATCTTCGCCGGCATTCCAAACCATTTCGATGCCGGTCGTTATCACAGCTTGATCGTCACCCGGGACGCTTGGCCGGATAAGTTGGAAATCTCCGCCACGTCCCCAGACGGCCTCGTTATGGGATTGCGTCACCGCGAGCTGCCGCTCGAGGGTGTGCAGTTTCACCCGGAATCTATCCTGACCGAGCATGGGAGAAAGTTATTGCAAAACTTCCTCGCGCTTTGAGATAGTAGGGTAAGGGCTTTACCCTGCCCGACGCGCCCTCTACTCACAAATCCCTTTATGCCGACGTCCAAAACAAACTGGCTCCTCAGCGCGCCGATCTCCGCGACGAGCGAAAAGGCGGAGACTCCGCTCTTTAAGTATCTTGCTCGTCTGATGCACGGCGAAGACTTGTCAGCAAAGAACGCGTCTTTGTTTTTTCGCGCGCTCATCGATCCCAGTATCGGTTCGATCCAAATCGCGGCGGCGCTCACGGCCCTGACTGCCAAGGGCGAAACGCACGAAGAGTTGGCAGGAATGGCCGACGTCATGCGCGCAGCCGCCATAAAGATCAAATCGCCAAAAATGGCTGTCGATATCGCGGGCACAGGCTCGTCTGCGGCAAAGACGTTCAACGTATCAACCGCAGCCGCATTGGTCGCCGCAGGAGCAGGAGCCGTCGTCGCAAAGCAAAGCAATCGCGGCGTCACCAGTAAAAGCGGCAGCGCCGACGTGCTCGAATCGCTTGGCGTAAAACCTGCGAGCGAGCCACAAATAGCGCAAGCAAGTCTCAGTGGCGCAGGCCTCACATTTCTTTTTGCGCCAAAGTTTCATCCCGCGTTGCGCCGAGTCGCGGACGTTCGCGGACGGCTCGGCATTCGCACTTGTATGAATTTGCTTGGCCTGCTCGCAAATCCGGCCGGGGTTTCGCGTCATCTGATCGGCGTTTGGCACAAATCGCTCGTCGAGCCCATGGCAAGGGCACTTGCAATGTTGAAAGCCGAAAATTCATGGGTCGTTCACGGTACCGGCGGCCTCGACGAGATCTCGCTCAGCGGCAAAACTTATGTCGCCTCGGTAAAAGGCGGCTCGGTAAAACCGTACCTGATATCACCGACCGACTTTGGCGTTCGCGCCGCGAAAATCGATCACCTGCGTATCAGTACGCCAAAAGAGAGTGCCGCAATAATCCGCGACGTGCTAGAGAGCCGCCGCCGCGACGAAGCCCGTTCGTTGATCGTGCTAAACGCGGCAGCTGCTATTTATCTCGCCGGACTCGCTAACAATCCGGTTCAAGCCGCACGTCTCGCCGAGCAGTCAATCGACAGCGGCATGGCTCAGACGCGGCTCGAACGGCTTATTCAAGTTACAAACAAAAAGTCAAACTGATTGATAACCACCGCACGCTATCTACTGAAGTAGGTGAGATTAGTTCAGTGAGTAGATAGTGACAAGTGGATAGTCATCACCGATAATTAACTGATGCTTTCGGCAATTTACGGCAAGATCATGAATCTGCGTAACACGCTGTACGACGCCGGCGTGTTCGAGACGCACGATCTCGGAACTCGCACGATCAGTGTCGGCAACATCACCACCGGCGGCACTGGAAAGACGCCGCTTGTCGCTTATATTGCAGAAGTTTTAGCGGCTCGCGGTGAAAAAGTTTGTATCCTCACGCGCGGTTACGGACGCGTTGAAAAAAAACAGAGAGTTTTGATTTCTGATGGCGACCGAGTTTTAGCCGATGCAGCAACCGGCGGCGACGAGCCGGTTGAATTAGCGCAAAAATTATTGGGTAAAGCTATCATAATCGCTGACGCAGATCGCGTTTCGGCGGCTGAGTGGGCGCTTCGCAAATTCGGCGTCACCACGTTTGTGCTCGACGACGGTTTTCAGCATCGCAAGGTGAAACGCGATCTCGACATTGTCTGTATCGACGCGACGAATCCCTGCGATCGAGGCAGGATGCTGCCGCTTGGCCGTTTGCGTGAACCACTCGCAGGTCTTGCTCGTGCCGATTGCATCATCATGACTCGCAGCGATTTAGTCGATGACATTACCGAACTGAGGGCCAGACTTACGAAGTGGAATTCTGATGCGGTGATGTTTGAGGCGAAGAATGTTATCAGCTCAATTACGCCGATCGAAGACTTTCACGCAAAGACGCAGAGGTCGCAAAGTAAGAGTATGTCGGGGCGCGCGTTTGCTTTTTGCGGAGTTGGCAATCCTGAAAGTTTTTTTGAACAGCTCAAGCGGGCGGGTGTAGAGCCCGTCGCGACAAAAAGTTACGCCGATCACCATTTTTACTCGCAAGCAGACGTTAGTGAGATTGAGGCGAGTGCAAAATCGTACGGCGCAGAAGTTTTGCTTACGACGGCTAAGGACGCGGTGAAAATTTCAAATCTAAAATTTGAAATGTCGTGTTCCGTCGTCGAGATCGAGATGGAGATGGATGACAAGGATGAGTTCGAGGCGATCGTAATTTAAGAACAGACTCCCTAGCGGTCGTGTTTCCGCCTTCAACGTTATGCCGGGTCTCAACGTCCCGGCGTCTCCGTGTCTCCGCGTCGCTTTTCCTTCTTATCGCCCCAGTAAAATGCTCGGACGACAAGCACATAAACCAGCACAGAGATAAGCAGCAATAAAAAGAAAAATACAACCAACCACGCGAGAGGCGACATTTAGACAACGTCCTCCGTGACAGATTCGGCTTCATGGATGAGGCCAGAGAGCAGGCCGCGCTGGCCCTGGTGTTCGAGGATGTTGCGGTAAATTACGGTGGCGACGGCGACAATTGGAATCGATAAAAAGACGCCGGGGATGCCCGCGACCTGTTCACCGGCGAGCACGGACAAGATTATTGCGAGTGGATGCAGATGAATGCCGCCACGAACGATGCGCGGGTACGTGACGTAATCGTGAACGATCCGCAGCACTATCAGAAAGATCGCGACGTACAGCGCCTTCCACGGATTGTCCGACGCGGCGGCGGTTAGCGTCACGATCACGGCTATGGTGAGCGGACCGAGCAAAGGAACGAATTCAAAAATGCCGGCTAGTATGCCGAGCAGAAGCGCGTACTTCAATCCGAGGGCGTAAAACCCGATAGTACAGATCAGACCGATGAGCACGCACGAAATAAGTTGCGCTCGCGTGTAGGCAGCGAGCGTTGTGTTGACGTCGGCCATCACTTTTTCGGCGCGAAAACGCCAGCGACCCGCAGGGAACATTCGTAAAACGAGGAGACGAAACGAATTTACATCCTTTAAAAAGAAAAACGCGAGCACGGGCACGAGCAGCAGCCACGGCAAATATGTGACCGAGATGAGGACGAAGTTGCCGACCGCAGCGGTAATGTAGCCGCCGATGTCGGTGGCCTTTTTGTTTAGCTCTGATTGAACCTCGTCAGGAATCCGCAGGCGGTCGAAGCGCCGATTGAGCTCTTGAGCTCGTTCGCGAAAGACGGTGCTGTAAGCGGGAAAGTTCGAGCCAAACTCCTTTGCTTGATCGATGACGCGCGGCGCGATGTTGGCGATCGCGATGCCTACAATCGTGAAAACGAAAACGTATGCGATCACGATCGCGAACGACCGCGGCATTATTCTTTCGAGATTGCGCTCTTTGAACGGCCGTCTTATTATCCGCACCAGCGGATCGATCAGATACGCAAAGAAAACGGACAACACGATCAGGAAAGCAAGCGACGCAAGACTCATCACAATCGCCTGCACCGAGCCGGCGATGAAAAGCAAGATCAAAACGATGACGACAACACGCGCGATCGAGCGTACCGACGGCGAAGAAGAATCAAGATAAACGCGTCGCGCCGTCTGTTGGCGCTCACGCAGCGAGCGTTTGCTCACCGCTTTCGGTTTCTCATCCTTTTTCTGCTCGGCCATATGCTTTTTTACTATACGCTATTTGGTGGCGTTTGAATCA
Organism: Acidobacteriota bacterium; assembly: GCA_031405985.1. Lineage (GTDB taxonomy): Bacteria > Acidobacteriota > Blastocatellia > Pyrinomonadales > Pyrinomonadaceae > OLB17. The sequence continues at coordinate 4,121 of JANOGL010000393.1, forward strand.
GCCGTTGTGTTGGTCTCGGGCGAGGGTGAATAATCTTCAACGGCGAAGCTCTCGTAGATCGCGGCGAGATTTTTTGGCGCAATTGGCGCGTCCGTTCCGATGATAAATGCCCGGCCGTTATCGGCGGAGACGCGGCGTTTGGCGTCCGTGGTGTTCAGCTTGATGACACGGCGGCCATCGGCGTCGATCTCGCGGCCGTCCTTTCGCCTCAGCACATAAATATATAGAAAATCGCCCGTGCGCACATCTTCAAGCTCCTGCTCAAACGTCTGTTGGCGCGGCGCGCGTCCCGACGTGTCGGGATTCTCCTTGCCCGATTTCAAAACGCTTTCGTTCGGACCGCACGATGACAATGTGAGTAAGCAAACAGCGACAGCTAGAATACAAAAGCTGAACTCTCCTCTTCGCCTTTTCACCTCTTCTCCCTTTCTATTTGTCATCATCCTCAATATTCACAGCGCCGTTGTCGTTGCGCTCTTCGTCGTCGAGAATCTTTTTCTCTTCGTCCGTTGCGGGCGGCTCGTCTTTTGCTTCGTCGGGCGGAGCGCCTTTCTGTGCGCGAATTTTCAGCAGCCGTGCTTCATCGTCTTCATAGATCGTCTCGACCCAGCCGCTGTCGAGGGCCTTTGCGATCATATCGATATTCTCTTTGGCATCTGCAAAAATGTAGTTCGCGCCGAATTTTTCACGAATTGATGGTGCCGGGTCTTTCATTTTGCCCGACGTTATTTCGCCCAAAAGTTTATAAAGATCGGGATTTTGCGAATAAAGATAATTCGGGTCGAGTCCATAAACGTAAGCGTGTTTCGTATCGTAGAAAAACAATTTCGGAAAGTCGTCCCAATTACAATTAAAAATCCGTTCGCCTTCGGGAATATTTTCCTTTGCCCAATTCGTCGCTCGTTGATATTTCTCATTTGCCTCATTGTTTC
>JANOGL010000399.1:0-1723 GCA_031405985.1 Acidobacteriota bacterium
ACGCGAGTCGAAAAGCCGATACTATTTGTTCATGGCGACGCGGACGAATTCGGCTCGGTAGAAAATTTGAAGAAGCTTGTCGATCAAATATCGACAGCCGAAATTGTTGTTTTTGAAAACTGCGGACATTTTTTTGACGAGTATTTGAACCAACTCAGAGACGCCATACGCGACTGGACTGTGAAATTAATTAGAACAGGATGAACAGGATAGACAGGATGGTTTATCTGGTTTTTATCATGTTCATCCTGCTTATCCTGTTAGAATTCATACGTTATGAACGAAGAACCTAAACGAGACGCAGCGATACGGCTGACGATGATGCCGCGTGACACAAACGCCCACGGCACGGTTTTTGGCGGTATTATTTTGAGTTACATCGACGTCGCCGGCGGCGTCGAAGCCGTACGGCACACAAAGCACAATCGCTTTGTAACCGTTGCAATGAAGGAGGTTATTTTTCACGAACCGGTCTTTATCGGCGATCTCGTTAGCTTTTATGCGAAGACAATTCGTGTCGGTAATACGTCGATCACGATCCACGTCGATGTAGAGGCGGAACGCTTTGGCACGCCCGGCGTGCTCGTTAAGGTCACTGAGGCCGACGTTACATTCGTTGCTATTAACGGAAACCGCGAAAAAGTGAAGATCGGCGCATAGCTGCGTTTTGCGAGTTCGTATTTGAAAACTTAGAATATTGAGTAAGGAGAATTTAATGCCAAATATTACGGCTGAGACAGCCACTGAAACAGTTACATTCGACGCCGAAGCGGGCAAAAAGCTCGTGCTTGCGCTCGAAGACAACGGCGTTGACATATTGCATCGATGCGGCGGAAACGCGCGTTGCACGACTTGCCGCGTAGAGGTTTTGTCGGACAATGTCGGCACGCGAACGGAAGACGAAGAGGCGATACTTTTAACTAAAGACGGGATTAGCGAGAACACGCGTCTGTCGTGCCAAATCAGGCTGAGCGATGACATTCACGTTCGCGTGATCAATCAGGCAAGCGTCGCTGGTATCGACGCGGGGACGCGGCCAGAGGATTAATTTAGGAGACAAACATGGGAACCAACACTAGTTACACAGCAAAAACATTTGACCTGAGCGATCTGACCGGCATCTCAAACGAGACGCTGGCGATGCATTTTAAACTTTACGAGGGCTACGTAACGAACACGAACACCTACAACCAACGCATCGCCGACATGATCGGCAGCGGCGAACTCGATGCGACGCAGGTTGCGGCATTTAGCGAGATCAAGCGGAGATTCGGCTTTGAATACAATGGCATGGTGCTGCACGAATATTACTTCGAAAATATGATGAAGCACGGCACCGGCGACCCGACAGGCGGCGACTTTAAGACCGCAGCCGAGGCGAGCTTTGGCAGCTACGAAGTTTGGAAGGCCGACTTTGTAAACACTGGCAAGATGCGCGGCGTCGGCTGGGCGGCGTGCTATCAGGATCCGTCGAACGGCGCAGTCTCAAACCACTGGATCAACCTTCACGAAACCGGCAACGTCGCCGGCTACAAGCCGATCCTCATCATGGACGTCTGGGAACACGCGTTTATCAAAGACTACGCTCCGGTCGATCGCCCGAAATACATCGAGGCGTTCTTCTCGAACATCAACTGGACGGTCGTAAATTCGCGGCTCGGCTAGCCCAAGAGATTGCCGCAAAAAGGCGCAAAACTCGCAAAAATGAGATAATCACTTTCTG
>JANOGL010000405.1:0-3721 GCA_031405985.1 Acidobacteriota bacterium
ATGTGAGCCATTGCGTCTTCCACAAGATCGTTGAGAAATTCAAGTTCCCTCCGCAACTCGCCAAAAGTCATCGAAGATGTTATCTTTTTACGGATTCGCTTCAAATAATCTTGTAACGGAGAAGGAAATTTTAGATAAACATATAACTGGCGCTGGAGTTCCAATTTCTTGTCGATTTTGCTTACATGATCTGCATTCAAAGTTTCATTATCGGGAATTTCAAAATCGCGCCGATCATCAACACCGTTCAAAACAGACATCTCGACAACTTCTAATTGTTGGATGTACCCTCTACTTAATACTTTCACAAGCTCTAAAAGACTAACAAGTTGAAACTTTTGGAATCCTTGTAATTGTAGCCCAGATTCGCCCGTATGAACGGGCCGTGATAATATCCCGCTCATACATTACTCCTTTTCGGATACTGAGGCAAGTATATTACTGCCGCTGAAGCTAGTGTCAATTCATTAAAGATGAAAACCGTGCCAGAGGATATCGAACAATACCGCGACCGCAAATGGCGGCGTGATGATTCTTTAAAGATCGATTCCGCTGAAGAGGTTGAGGCGATGGTCGAGGAGCTTGGCTTCTGTCTCGGCTTAACGGACGCGCGTAAAAATATGCCGTCGGTTTACATTGCCGTCTGCGGCCGCCGCGACGCGCATATGCCGCGAAATGTGCAGAAAGATTTCGAAGCCAGCCGCGCGTGGGTTTTGAAGGACGAGGTCATCTCTCGCGGACGAGTTTATTACGCAAAGCTCGTTAAAGGCCACTCGATGTTTCTCGCGCCGCGAATGATTCCCGTTTTCAACGCGATCTGGGGCGTTCCAAAAGCTCGAGAGGAGAAAGACTTCTCGGGAAGCGCCAATAAGATTCTGAAAATCCTGCGAAAAGAGTGGGAAATGGGCTCGGCCGACCTTCGCGCAGAAGCGCAGATTACGACCCGGCCGCGATTCACAAAAGCGATGGACAAACTGCAGAAGACGATGAAGGTCGTGCCGCAGGAAGTTCTATACTCGCCCAAGTTCACTTACATCTGGACGCTCGCCGAAGCGCGTTTTCCCGAGGAGATCGCTGTCAAGATGAAACGCGAAGACGCAGTGCGCGAACTCGCCCGAACGTATTTACAAATGTGCGGAATGACGCTGCTAGGCGATCTGTCGCGTGCGTTCGGCTTTTATCGATGGGAATCAGGCAAGGCGAATCATCAGTTGGTTGATGAGAAGTTTGCGGAGAGATTGGCGACAGGTGTGTATCACCTCAACGGTTCGCCACACAGGTCAGAACCGCGAGCGGTAGCGACCGGGTCACCCGTTGACCTTGGGTCAATATTGAGCTGGTCAATATCACCAGGAGTTATCAAAGAAAGTCGCCAAAGGCGACCAACTTATAAAGCCTAGGGAGAGCGAGTGAAACGAGCGATCCCTAGGCTAGGCATTCGAAATGAAAAGCTCGCTGAAGGCGAGCGACAGAGTGTTCGTCGCCTTCAGCGACGGATCCGATTATTGTCGTATACCTAGGGTTACATTCGCTTCGCTCATTTCACCCTAGGCTTTATAGGTTGGTCGCCTTTGGCGACCTCCGTCGTCCAAGTCGACTTCTGGAATCAGCCAACGTTTAGCCTCCGCGCTAGATTCTGATGCTCCTTCAACGGCGTCGTCTAGACCAGTTCTCGCCGCAATTCCTCCCATTCACTGGCTGCATAAAAATCAATCGGGAGATAGCGCCCCTCAGTCACACGCCATAGATACTGGTCAATAGAGGCCGTGAGTTCGACGTAGGCTTCGTCAGGGTCACTCTCTCCTTCCCACAATTGATCGTGGCTTACTAACCCAACCGAGCATTCGGCCGTATCGAAGCGCAGCACAACAATGTCACCGTTGGCGGCGTATCCAATAGGGAGCATTTTGTGGCGGAGCAGACGTTCATAGTCATCATTGACAGGTATCTGATTTACGCTATCGAGGAAGTACGAACCAACTTGACCGCCGCAGGTCGTCCATGACCACTGCAGGAGTCGCTTGAGATCTAATGGGATAGGTAGCTGTTCAAGAATTTCCGTGTTCTTTTCATCCGCATAGCCGATCTTCAGCGACTCGCTCGCGTCGAGATGATGAAGCAGATCCGTAATTAGTTCGTAACGCATCGCGGTTGTTTAGTACCGCATCAATTCCTGCACGGCTGCCTCGACATCCTCAGATTGCGGCAGAATGAAATCTTCGAGCTGCGGGGCATAGCCGACGAAGGTGTCGGTGGCGCCGACGCGGCGGACGGGAGCGTCAAGGTATTCGAAGAGTTCGTCAGAAATGCGAGCTGCGATCTCGGCCCCGTAGCCGTATGAGATCGGGTCTTCGTGAGCGACGATCACGCGGCTGGTTTTTTTGACGGATTCGGCAACGGCTTCCCAATCGTATGGCACGAGCGTGCGAAGATCGATGATCTCTACCGAGACGCCGTCTGCCTCGAGACGTTTCGCGGCTTGATTTGAACGCTCGACCAGCGCGCCGTAGGTGATGATCGAAACATCGTTTCCTTCACGGACTTTCTTAGCTTTACCAAACGGAATTAGAAATTCACTCGATGGGTATTGCGACTTGTTGTAAATCTGGCGGTAAAGATGTTTGTGTTCGAGAAACAGAACAGGGTCGTCACAGCGTATTGCGGTGCGCAACAATCCATTCGCGTCGAGCGCGGTTGACGGATAGACGATCATCAAACCCGGCGTGTGCGAAAAAAGTGTCGTACCAGATTGCGAGTGATAAACCGCACCGCCCTTGAGATAACCGCCGACCGGAACACGCATCACCATCGGACATTTTGTGTCGCCGTCCGAGCGCCAACGCGTCAGCGCGACCTCGTTGCGGATCTGCATCATCGCTGGGAAGATGTAATCGAAAAACTGAATCTCGACGACCGGTTTCAGATTTCGAATCGCCATGCCGACGGCGCGACCGACGATATTCGCCTCGGCAAGCGGCGAGTTGAAAACACGCGCGCCGCCAAACTTTCGCTGTAGATTTGCAGTCACCTTGAACACACCACCTTTGCCTTTGACGGTTTCGAGATACTGCTCACGCGAACAGTCGGCCACGTCCTCGCCAAAGACGACGATGCGCGGGTCGCGTTCCATCTCTTCGTGCATGCAGCGGTTGATGAGATCGACCATCGTGCCCGCGTTGCCGCTAAGCTCGGCGCCGTCCTCGGTGTCGAACAAATTGCGATCGGTCGGATCGACGTCAGGCGAAAAAACATTTCGCAATGCAGTCTCCGGCACCGGCTGGGGCGTTTCGATGGCTATGTCGGCTGCTTTGTTTATCTCTTCATCGACCTCTTTGCGCAGCGCTTCGAGCTGCTCGCTCGACGCGATCCCCTCGTTCATCAAAAACTCGGCGTAGGTCTTTATCGGGTCGATCGCTGCGTCGCGTTCACGCTCTTCGTCGGGGCGATAGAGTTTTTCATCGTCCGAGAGCGAGTGCGAATACGGGCGAATAACCTTTGCGTGTATGAACGCAGGGCCTTTACGTTTGCGGCAACGCTCGACAGCTTTTTTGAACGCCGCGTATGACGCAAGCGGATCGGTACCGTCGACCTTTTGCACAAACAGGTTTGGAAAACCCGAGATCAGTTTCGAAATGTCGCCGCCGGCCGTACCGACCTCGACCGGAACGCTGATCGCGTAGCCATTGTCCTCGACGCAGAAGATCACCGGCAGCTTGAGATT
>JANOGL010000225.1:0-6678 GCA_031405985.1 Acidobacteriota bacterium
GTTTCAGACGGCGAAGTATATCGAGGCGCACTTGCGAAAACTCGGATTCGAAGTTCGCACCGGCATTGCAAAAACCGGCGTCGTCGGCGTTTTGAAAGGTGTACAACCGGGGCCGGTTATCGGTCTTCGTGCAGATATGGATGGGTTGCCGGTGACTGAACGCAACTCGCTGCCGTTCAAGTCAAACGCAAAATCCGAGTACAACGGACAGCCGGTTGGCGTGATGCATGCGTGTGGTCACGATGCGCACGTGGCGATGCTGATGGGAGCGGCTGAGGTTCTCGCGAGTATGAAAAGCAAACTGAAAGGCACGGTCGTGTTTATCTTTCAGCCCGCCGAAGAAGGTCCGCCGGCGGGCGAAGAAGGCGGAGCGCCGCTGATGGTAAAAGAAGGCGTGATGGACAACCCGAAGATCGATGCGATCTTTGGCATTCACATCAGTTCTGGTTTGGAGAGCGGCAAGATCGCTTACAAATCGGGTTCTGTTATGGCGGCGAGCGATTGGTTCTCGATAAAAATTAGGGGACGACAGACGCACGGCGCATATCCGTGGCTCGGCACCGATCCGATCGCCGTCGCAACGCAGATCTACACAGGTTTGCAGATGATCGTCTCGCGTCAGTCCAACTTGCCAAAAGCTCCGGTCGTCATCACGGTGGGCAGAATGTCGGCGGGTGTTCGCGAGAACATTATTCCAGAAGAGGTCACGATGGCGGGCACGATCCGTACGCTCGACAGCGAGATGCAAAAGGATGTTCATGCGAAGATTCGCCTAACCGCGACAAAGATCGCCGAGAGCATGGGCGCGACCGCCGAGGTCACGATCGAGACAAAGGCTCCGGTCACATACAACACGCCTGAATTGGTCAAGAAAATGCTGCCCTCGCTTGAGAAAGCCGCCGGTAAAGAAAATTTGATCGAAGGCGAATGGGTTACCGGCGCCGAGGATTTTGCGTTCTTTCGCGAAAAAGCGCCCGCGTTTTTCTTCTGGCTGGGCGGAATGCCAAAAGGCTCAACGTCTGCCGCTCCGCATCACACGCCCGACTTTTACATCGACGACAGCCGTCTCGACGTCGGCGTCAAGGCGTTTTGTAATATCGTTTTCGACTACACAAAGTGAAAAAGGTAAAAAGTGAAAGAGTGAAAAAGTTTTTGGCTTGACCATTAACTTTTTCACTCTTTTATCTTCTACTGATCGATGATTGACGTACCGGTGTGACGCGACTTGATGGGAATGGCCGTGTTGCGGCCGGCACCGCGAAAGAGCGGTGTGAAAATCCACTTCGAGTGATTTTCGATGCCGTAGTATGCGATCACCGATTTACCGCGGCTTTGGCTGGCGACGCCGATGAACGGCGTGTTTTCGGTGACGAGGTCAAAATCTTCGTCCGCTTCGTCGTCGCTGTCGAGCTCGGTGTTCAGCGAATTGACGAGCACGAGCGCGTAGCGGTCGAACATCTGGGTGGGCTGGGGGTTAGACGGCAGCAGGCCGTTATTGTAATTTTGCACGCGACGCGCAAAACCGCCGATCGAATCGATATCTGCTTTTATCAGCCGCCACTTGCCGTCTTCGCTCAGCGGATCGATAGCGGCGGACGCGCGAAGTATTTGACGTTTTTTTGTTCCCTGCGGCAGGCCTTCGAGGAGATCATCTAACGAGCTCGGCAATTTGTTACCCTGATAAAAAACTACGTATTGCTTTATCGCTTCGGCAACCTCTTCGCCGCGACGAATCGCCTCAAGTTCTTTCTCGCGTTGAACTTCCTGCTGAATTGACGGTGCAACGGCCAGCAGACCGATCGCAAACACAGTCATGATCGCCATCACGGCGAGCAGGGTCATGCCGCTTTGAGATTTTGGATTTTGGATTTTGGATTTTGGATTAACGTCCGTTTTGCTCAATAGAAATTTATGCGGCGCTTTAAAACTCCGCATTCCGCATTCCGCATTCCACAATTTCTTAATTGGGGCCATCGCCGTCATCATCGACATCTTCCTTTTTCTCGGCCGGCGTCCGCCGGGGCGTCGGCGGAATATACGGTTGCACATTTCCCGGAATTCCCGGAATGCTGCCCGGCGGCATTGTCGAAGGATTGAAGGGCGGAAAGCCGGGCGGAATGCCAGCGGGCTGTCCGCGCGAAGGCTGACCCGGAATAGTCGTGCCTGTGGTCGTCGCAGTTCTTGTAAGTTGGATTCGATGTTTAAAGCCGAGTTCGATATCTTGGAAAACAACTTCGGCCGACGAAATATCTATCAGACGAAAACGTTCGCCGACGACGTCATTGAGCCGAGCTCCGAACGGCTTGTCCTTGCCGGTCTCCATAAAGTACGCCGTGTCGTTGTTATAGCGTTTGCGGCCGATCATGCCGATGTATTGCATGCCGGGCCGCGGTGGCGCCTGAACGACGAGCATCGCGGGGTTCGAATAAAGTTTGCCGTCCGGCGTTTGCACAATGATCTGAATCTGCGTTTCCTGCGCGATCATGTTTGTCGGTAGTTCGGTGACGAGCTTTTGCGCGTTTACAAAGATCGTCGGCATCTCGACCTGATTTAAATATATGCGCGAGTCGGGAGTAAATTTGTCGCCGTTAACCTCGAGCCTGAAACCTTGCGAGCCGGCATAGACGCTTTGCGGATTTGTGTACGCAACAAGCAGCGGCGCCGGCGGAGCAGGAGTCGGAGTCTTTATCGGCGGAGCGAGATACGGCGTCGGGCTGTATGGCGTTGGCGGTGGCGGTTCGTAAAACGCAAAGATGTTGCGACCGGCGTCGGGTGCGTCTGAGCCCGGACGGTAATCTACAGGCGTTGTTTGATAAACAAAGTCCTGCTCGGTGGCCGTCGGCATTACGCGGTCGCCGTTGTTCGACTGTGGTGCGACGCTAGGTTTTGGCGTTGGCGAAACCACAACCTTTATATTTGTGGATGGGCCAAACAGGCTCCGGCCAAAGGCGAGATACAGAGCAATGAGCGCCACGACACCGAGCACCACGGCGGCGATCATCTTGTTTCTCTCGGTCGGGGATTTGCCTGTCGTTATTGCCATTATTGCTGTGCCGGTGCCGTCGGCGTAAAATTCGGCCGGCGAAAATACGCCGCCATCTCGATATGAAGTGCAACCGTCTCGCCGTGCATCTTTCCACGAGTACGCGTCGACTGATTTTGTGTTTGCACCGCGGGTCCGGGATTTATGCCGGTTGGAAATCCGCCGGGCTGCATCGTCGCGGGATTCGGTACTTGCTGTTTTGCGACCTGATTCTGTCGCTGCTCTTTTTGGCCTTCGTTTTCCGACGGTGCAAGCTCGATGGCACTAACGATGATAAATTCGTTGCCGGACTCGATCTCGCGGATAAAGCGACGCAGATTCTGATAACTGCCTTCGACGGTCGTCGTCACATAAACTCCCGGATAGAGACTGCGAAACTTCTCGCGTCCTTTTTCCGCATCAGACTGCTGACCTGAATTTTGATTGATCATTTCGAGCGGCGTGTAATCTGGGCCAGTCGTGTTGACCAGACCGTAACTCAATATCAGCCCGTTCAGCCGCTGGTAAAGCGCGTTCTGTCCGTTCGAAATCGCGGGTAAAAAGCGCGTTTCAAAATCATCCACGCTGGTGAGCACCTTGGCGACTTGCGTCTCGGTGTCGGTGATCTCGCCATATTTTGTACGAGCCGAGACGAGCTCGGCGTCTAGGCTACCCGCCTTTGCTTTGTTAATAGCGAGTTCGCGATTCGACGGGATGACAAAAAAGAAATACGCCATCATCGCGGCCAGCATCACGAGTGCGCCTGCTGCTACGGCGGCGATCTCAAGCGGACCCCACATGCCGCCGTAAACTTTTCGCGGACGGTTCACGATCTTTATCGGCTCCGGCTCTACGGTCTCGACAATTGTAACTTCGATTTTTTCGTCTGTCGCCATTATTGCCCGCCCCCATCTTGAATTTGTGCTTGGTTTTGGGCCAGGTCTGTCGTAGGTGCCGCTGACGCCGAACCATACGGGGTATAGATAATTCTGAAAGTATATTCCGTATAGATTATCCGCTCGTTCTGTTCGAGGTCCTGCGCGCGAAGCTCAGCCTGAAACAACCCCGAGTTGCTCATGTTCTCGATCATTCGCATCACAGAGCCGTAATCTTTGCTTAGCACGCCGAGTTCGAGCTCGGCCTTAATACGATCGCCGTCCTGATAAACGTTCTCAACCGCGATCCGCGAAGCACTTACCGAGCCGGGTAGCACGGCTTCGAGATCGGCGAAGAGACGCGACCAGCCGAACTTTTTATTTGCAACGAGCTTGTGCGCGGCGGTAAGCAAAGTCTTTTGTTCAGGAGTGAGTAGCTGCTGCACCTTTTCGCCCTCACCTTTTAGGCGCTGGATCTCAGACTCGCGCTCGGCAACTGCCTTTGCGAGCAGATCGTTCTCCTTTTTGTTCTCATTCAGGCTAACGAGGGAATATACGCCCGCAAAGGCTCCGACAACGAGCAGCAAGCTCGCCATCAAATACGGCAGTAGACGGTTGCGAAAAGGATGTGTTGCGAGATTTAGCTTTGTGATCACCTTAAAATACTACTTACGCAAGAACGGCAAACGGACAAACGACATTCTAACACAAGAAAACCGATGTCTTTCACGTCCGATGCACGTGATTTGTTGCATGTTTTATGATCAATCGAACATGGTCTTAATATCACGCAGTCTGCCGATACGCCGGACTATCGTATTTGGCGCGGGGCATTTTCCGGCTTTGCTCATTGCGAGAAGTTCGATGTAAAGCGGAAATCTGCCAAGCTTTTTTGTAATCGATCTCAAACTATCGATGAGTTCGTCATCCGTATATTCCCTCGGCTTGACGTTTTCAAACCCGGCGGCACTATAGGCGTTCGGTAGGCCGCCGAACATGCGTGCCACGGTAGCGGCAGATGCAAAGGTAAAATCACCGCTGGCCTTATTTATATCGCGGTCGGTTGGTTTTCTGCCAAGTCTCATGGCGAGGGTTTGCAGTTGAGTAATAACTTCCTCGACGGTATAGCGCGTCCAGTATTTATCTTTCTTAACGGCAGTAATAAAGCGATTTTTGACCTTCGCAGCCCGTCGGGCCTTTGCAATACTGCCGAACTTCCTTTCGAACTGACGCGGCGAAGGGCCTTGCCATTTGTGATAAATCTCGTCCAGAACGGCTTTAGTCACAGGACGGTCGGTTTTTGCATCGACCTTGCGAAGATGCGCGATCAGCTCGTCGCGCGTGTAAGTGGTTTTTGGGCCAACGCCTGCGGCGGCGATCGCTTTTGGAACAGTGCCGTAAGCCAGCCAGTAGTGATTTAATGGCGCGACTTCACGGCGTTTTCGCGCGGCCATGACATCTTTGCCGATGATCGGGCGTTTTAGTTTTTTGCTCAGCTTCCTTAGCTGATCGAGCATCTCCTTTCGCTGAACGTAGTCAAACTCTTGCAAGTATCGCGGCTTTAGTTTGGCCAATTTTACTGCCTTTAAAAAGCTTCCGAAAACGATATAGTAGGCTTCGCGCCGAAATGTCTTGCCGCCCTTTGAAAGCTCGTCGATGATCGCGACGGTCGGCGCCGTGCCGATAGAACTTGCAATCTTTTGAAGCTCGAGGATCAGTTGGCCTTTTGAAGGAAGTTCGCCTGAGTATTTATATTTGCCCGGCCCGGGAAGCTTGGCGTTCTCGCGAAAAAACTTGCCGCAGCCGCGACACTTGAATCTCTTTTTGCCCTGTATCGTCCATCCACCGAGGCAAGTTTGATCGCTGCCGCAGTGATAACAGATCTTTCCTGATAAAATTGGTGGCCGCGCCATAACAACATTCTATACAGTTTTCCAAAAAAAGCGGTCACGCTTTCCCGCGTCGCGACAAGTATTTGCCAAAGATGTGTTGCTATGCTAAGTTTTTTGCTTACAGTTCCGTAGCACGAAAATTCAAGGCAGGAGAAGTTCTATGTCAACAGTTCAAGAGACAGTTAATACAGGGACGAACGGTAAGGTGACGAACGGTGTGACGACGAACGGTACGGGCACGAACGCACCGGCGTATCGTATTGATCAGAAGCTACACCAGATACTTTACAAGGAACCTGAGCGACCGAAGTTGGATTTACCGGAGGACGAAGAAGGACTGCCCGAGCCGATTTATCCGCAGAAACCGGATCCGGTTCTGATGGCGGAGAAGGAATACCAGCGGCTAAATGCGGTGCGCACATGGAAGACGTGGGGCAAACCGTATTTTGCGTCGCGTTGGCACAGCGAAGAGCTTCGACCGATAATCCCGTATCTTTTTACCGACTGGAAATGCAACTACGACTGTCACTATTGCTGGTCGTACAATAATCGCGACAAGGGAATGACCGAGCCGGTTGCGCGAAAGTCGATCGACTGGCTGCACTCGATCGGTTCGCGTGTCCTCGCGCTCATGGGCGGCGAACCGCTGCTCAGGCCGAAGTTCATTCACAAGATCGTCGATTACAGCGCAAAGAAAGACATCTTTGTCTATCTGCCGACGAATGGACGTCTGATGACGCCGGAGATCATCGATCAGCTAGGTGACGCGGGCATCGCGACCTTTAACTTGGCGGTCGACTCGTTAAAGCATCGCAAATCGTTGCCAAAGGCGCTCGAGCCGATCATGCCGCAGTTCGAGTATCTCTTAAAACGCCAGCGTTATTACGGC
>JANOGL010000463.1:0-3205 GCA_031405985.1 Acidobacteriota bacterium
CGATTCGCGCGCCGTCGTTGCTCCGCTCAAGCAGGTTGATCGTGCCTAATTCTTCTATAATTCCTGTGAACATATATTCGTACGACGGGCCGCCAAGCCCGTCGCCCATGCATACTTACCATTCACGTCACGAGATATTCATTTGATCGTTGATGAACAGGCCAGGCGGCCTGTTCTACTTTTTAGAACCAGGGCTTTTTGTTGAGAATGTATGTGTTCGAAAATTCCTCGTCGGATTTTGTGAGATAGATTACGCCCTCGACGATGCCGATGATGGCGACGACTATCGACGGGATGCCGCAGAGGAAAAGTCCGACGATGTATGTGACGAGCATGATGACGCCCTCGGTCGTGTAGCCTAGGATGAATTTGTGAATGCCTAGGCCGTTTAGCAAAATGCCGCAGATGCCGGCAGCGATCTTTTTCTCCGCACCGGGCGGTTTCTGTTGATACATAGGCTGCATCGGCATCGCGCCTACGGCCAAGCCTGTGCCGCAATTCGTGCAGCGTCCGCCCGGGGCGAGATTCTGCGTCCTACAATTTGGGCAACTAATAGTTTGTGTCTGCATAGTTTCGTATTTCTCAAAAAATTAATTCTCGTCCGCCTTGGCCGGCTCGATCATAGACAGCTTACGAATGTCGATCGAAATTGGTTCGCCATCCGCAACTTCGTTGTAGATGCTGACGAATTTGTGTCCGCAGCGAATGTCGTCCGGCTTGTATGACGAGCGCGTGTGCACGGTCTGCGCAAACGTTTCGTCTATCGCAGTTATCAGGATCAGTATCTCGGCGTCGCCCCGAATGTAGTCTTCGCTCGTCAAACCTTTTAGCGGCGAATCGTCGTCGATCGGGTGAACAACCGTCAGCGACAGCGGCAGAAACGTGACCTTGTTGCGCTCGAGGTCGAGAAAGTCGAAGCGGCGCACGGCCCTGCCGTTTTCGTTGACGAAGCGTGCGAACAGCACCTTTATCTCGACCTCGATCAGCTGGCTGCTGCGGCCGTTCACCAGCCGAAACATCAATCCCTCGATGCCGCGATATGGTGCAATTACAGCCACGTCGCTGAAAATTAGCTTTGCGACGGGACGCGCAAAGCGCGCGAAAACTAAACCCGTGATCAGCGCATTTGCAAGCAGACTGTAATACGATTCGATGGTGACGAGCAGATTTGGCACGATGCCGACGGGATGAATCGTGCCATAACCGATCGTCGCGAACGTCTGCACGCTAAAAAAGAAACCTCGGACAAAAAGATTCGACGTCGGCTCTGCCGATGTATCGACGAGCGCCGACGCGCCAAATGACGCATACAGCACGCCAAAAACAATATTGCTCACAAAATACAATAACAGAACGAGCAGCAGGAACGTTCGCCACTTCATCGAGAGCAATGTGTGATACAGATTGAGCGAAGTAACGGCTGGCAGGCCGGTTCTCTGGACGTTGAATGTGCCGTCCGCGTTCAACAGACGCTGGCGGCTCTGGCCCGCGACGACGGAACCGAAACCGAGATCGCGCTGCTCCTCTTCGGGAAAGTCAGTTGTATCGAGCGCATTGTCTAATGTTTGTTCGGCCACGGTAAGGTGATTATAACTAGCGGCGACGGCGATTGTAAAAGTTTCGCCTTAATGGAATAATCTGCTTCTTTACTATGGCCGAAACCCAGATCGACAATCAGCCGCCGAAATTGCGCCGCAGCGAGTCTGGCGAGATCGACAACAGCTCGCTCGCCGACCAGATCGAGTGGTTTCTAAATTTCGACGAGCGCGTCGCGCGGATGCGTCATGCGAATACCGAAGAGCTGTTTCAGTGGAAGCAAAAGGACGACGCGGAACAAGGCATCGGCGTTTATCCGTTTGAGAACGCCGAGGCGAGATTTGCGATCGGCATCGTGCAGGCGTTGGCCGAGAATAACAACGAGCCGCTGCTGAAACTTTGGATCACCGACGTGCTCGCGGCGCTAAACCACTCGCGAGAGACAAAGAACGAACTCACCACGGCTTATGATCTCGACGCCGACATCGAGGCTTTTTCACTAGTTAAAGCCGAGAAGCTTACGACAAAGAACGAACGCCGACTTTACCTCACAAGCTGCTGGCTCGAAACTCTCTGCACTGCCGAAGCGCGTGTGCTCGGTTGGATTTATCAGGAGATTTACGGCAGGACGTTCTCGCCTTGATGTACGACAGACTGCCAAATCTGTCGCTCAACGCAACCTAGAAAAATGGCCAAAGCTCTTTAGCCAAGTAAGTCCATTTCCAATGACACCAATCCCTAACAAGGCCCGCCTTCACAGGATTTTGAAGTACATATCCTACAATTCGATGAAACTCAGCTTCGTCCCTCACTTGGTGGTCATAACTTTCCACTTCCCAAAACTTCCCCGTCCGACCAAGTAGTCGGTTCGCCATACGCGCGGTGTAACCTTTGAGCGATTTCATTGTCACCCCGAGAGTCGGCGAGTCCGCTTCCATGTGAAACCCTGCGGTATGTTTTACGACCGTTATCGAATCGTGGGTTAGATGCGGGCGAAAAACTGAATGAACGTGATTAGACATGATACACAGCGCCTTAAGATCGAAATCCCGACCGTCGCGATGCATAAAACTTTCGAAGACCAACGATGCGATCTCTGGGTTCTTTAGCCATACAGGACCGGTACTTTCTTTGTGAAGGATCTGTTCAAATTTCCGAAACCACGCTCGATGAAAATCCTTGAGACGATTGGATCTGATGTCGTCAATTTCACCCGTCGCGTTGGCCCCAACTAGCCTCGCAAGTTGGTTGTCAATTGCGAACTTCTGATTTCTATAGTGCCTAACGATCGCTTGGGGAATCGAGTCTGCGAGGCGGAAGGTTACAAAGAGACTGGCGCCAGGCATGTGATAATGAGGCAACTTACGGCGGTAAAAAGGTTTGTATTCCTTCACAAGGCCAACCTAGCTGTACGACAGACCGCCCGGTCTGTCGACGGAGTTTGAAAATATTTCAAGCTCGAATGCGAACCACGGTTGATGAACAGACGTGGCCGTCTGTTCTACCTAAACGTCTGACACTGACGCATGTCGCCGGATTTGAAGCCGCGTGCGAACCACTCCATTCGCTGCTGCGCAGAGCCGTGTGTGAACGAGTCGGGAACGACATAGCCCTGCGTGCGTTTTTGGATCATGTCGTCGCCGACGGCTGCGGCGGCACGGATCGCTTC
>JANOGL010000237.1:0-2826 GCA_031405985.1 Acidobacteriota bacterium
TCAGCGGAATATTCAGCGGCAGGCGATCGCAGGCCTGCTCTGGAGCAAACAAGTCTACTGCTACTCGGTGGATCGCTGGCTCCAGGGCGATCCCAATATGCCCGAGCCACCGAATCCTCGCCGCCACGGGCGCAACTACCACTGGCGACACCTGGATACCGGCGACATCATCTCCATGCCCGACAAGTGGGAATACCCCTGGTTCGCGGCTTGGGACTTGGCCTTTCATGTGATCGCCGTGACGATGGTGGACCCGGAATTCGGCAAAGGGCAGCTCGATCTGATGCTGCGCGATCCGTACATGCACCCGAATGGGCAGATTCCGGCTTATGAGTGGGCGTTTGGCGATGTAAATCCGCCGGTTCATGCGTGGGCTGCGCTTCGTGTTTACCAGATAGATAAAAAGCGCACCGGTCAAGGTGATCGAAAATTCCTCGCCCGCGTTTATCAAAAGCTGCTCCTCAATTTTACGTGGTGGGTAAATCGCAAGGACGCCGAGGGCAAAAATGTCTTCGAAGGCGGCTTTCTCGGTCTCGATAACATCGGCGTGTTCGACCGGTCGCAGCCGCTGCCCATCGGCGGCAAGCTTGTCCAGTCCGACGGCACAAGTTGGATGGCGATGTATTGCCTAAACATGCTCGCGATCGCCCTCGAGCTGTCGCGCGAAGACGACAGTTACGAGGACCTCGCAAGTAAGTTCTTTGAACATTTTATTTACATATCCGACGCGATGAATAACCTCGGCGACGACAACTTGTCGCTCTGGGACGATGCGGACGGTTTTTACTACGACGTGCTGCACATGCACGAAAAGCACTACAGCATGCCGCTAAAGGTGCGCTCGATGGTCGGTCTGATTCCGCTGTTTGCAGTTGCGACTATCGAGCCCGACATTCTGGAGGCGTTACCCAATTTTAAGCGGCGGCTGCAGTGGTTTATCGACAACCGCCCCGATCTGACCGGCAACATCAACTGCGCACGAACGCCCGGCCAGAGCGAGCGTCGCCTGCTCGCTGTCGCATATCGCGACCGCTTGATGAGCGTTCTAAAATTCATGCTCGATGAGGACGAGTTTCTCTCGCCGCACGGCGTTCGCGCCGTGTCGCGTTATCACAGATACGCGCCGTACGTTTTGAGCGTAAACGGCAACGAACACCGCGTCGATTATGAGCCGGCGGAATCGTCAAGCGGTCTTTTTGGCGGCAACTCGAATTGGCGAGGGCCCATTTGGTTTCCGGTAAATTATTTACTGATCGAGTCGCTGCAGAAGTTTCACTACTATTACGGCGACGATTTTAAGATCGAATGTCCGACCGGTTCGGGCACGATGATGAATCTGTGGGAAGTCTCGCAGGAACTTTCGCGGCGAATGTCGCACATATTTTTGCGTAACGGCGAAGGCCAGCGGCCGGTTTTTGGCGACTCGGCAAAGTATCAAACGGATCCGCATTTTCGCGATCACTTGCTTTTTTACGAGTATTTTCATGGCGACAACGGCTCCGGCCTCGGTGCCAGCCATCAAACTGGCTGGACCGGCCTCGTCGCAAAACTGTTGCAGCAAAGTGGTGAGTAAAAACGAAGAGTTTTTAACGCAAAGTCGCAAAGGTACAAAGACGCGAAGGAAATAATTATTCATGGCCAAGATCATAATAACTCTGCGTCTTTGCGACTTGGCGGCTTTGCGTTAAATTCTTCCTTTGTGATGTTTTGATGATTCAACTTAGCACAGAAATTTGTAACGACTTCGAAACCTCGGCGTCGCGCGAATGGATTGAGACGAACGGCATCGGCGGTTACGCTTCGTCGAGCATTTCTGGCGCTAACACGCGACGCTATCACGGCCTGCTTGTTGCAGCGACGCGACCGCCCCTCGGGCGGATGGTTCTGCTGTCGAAGTTTGAGGAAATCATTGTCGTCGACGGCGAGCGTCACGAAATCTCATGCAATCAGTATCCTGACAGTGTTCATCCCGACGGCTACAAATATCTGACACAGTTCCGCCTTGACCCCTTCCCGGTGTGGACGTTTGAGGTGAACGGCGTCGAGGTTGAAAAGTCGCTCTTCATGGCTCACGGCGAAAATACGACCGCGATTCAGTGGAAGATAAAGCAGTCGGCTGTCAGCGCTTCGCCGTCAGTCCTCGAGTTGAAACCGCTATTAGCTTTCCGTGACCACCATCATCTTCGGCATGAAGACGAAGGTTTTGGCAGGCATTACGAGGCGAACGAAAACATGATCTCGATCGAACCTTACGCCGGCATGCCACGCCTATACTTTGGTCACAACGCCGTGGAAATCGAAGATCAAGGTCACTGGTATCGCGATTTTGAATACGCTATCGAGCAGGAACGCGGCTTCGACTATCGCGAAGATCTATACCAGCCGTTTTCTCTGAGATTCGATCTTTTGACAGAGGCGACCGTGGTCGCATCGACCGAGTTGCGAGATGTCAGCGACGTAGCCAAGCTCGAAAAAAGCGAGAAGAAACGCCGGGCGGCGCTGATTGCCAAATCCGGTGCCAAGGACGACTTCGCTCGACAGCTCGTCCTCGCAGCCGATCAATTTATCGTCGCACGCGGGACCGACAAGACGGTGATCGCCGGTTATCACTGGTTTTCGGACTGGGGGCGTGACAAGATGATCGCACTCGACGGGCTGACGCTCGCGACGAACCGCACCGATATCGCAAAAAGTGTGCTTCGAGAGTTTTCAAAACATATCTCCGACGGCATGCTGCCAAACCGCTTCCCCGATCAGGGTGAAATGCCCGAATACAACACGGTTGACGCGACCCTGTGGTTTTTTGAGGCGATCCGCGCTTACGGC